>JAEWKL010000521.1 GCA_023386115.1 Pseudomonadota bacterium | reverse complement strand
CGAGCGATCAGGCCGCGGCGTCGAGGGGGGCGCTGGTGATCTCGTTCACGGCCGCCACCAGGCCGGAGCGGTCGAACTTCGCCACGCAATCGGCGACGCCGAGCGCCCGGGCGCGGTTGAGCGAGTCCGGCGCCATCGTGCCGGCCAAAGCCACCACCGGCATCGCGGCGAGCCGGCCGCCGGCCTTGCGCATCGCCTCGATCAGGTCGAACCCTGAACGGCCCGGCATCTCGAGGTCGCAGACCACGAGGTCGAAGCGGGCCTCGCCGCCGAGATGACGCAGGGCCTCCTCGGCGTCGCCGGCCGGGGTGACGCGGAAGCCGGCCGCCTTCAGCACCGGGGTCAGCATCTCGCGGAAGAAGGCCGAGTCGTCGACGAGGAGCAGGCTCGGCGCCTTCGGCACCGCGCGATGCACGGCCTGGCCCCAATCGTCGTGGGCGAGCGGCAGGTAATGGGCGATGTTGACGATCTCGGTCGCCCGGTTGCGCACCACCGCCGAGCCGATCAGGTCGGAGCGCTCGGTGACGAGCTCGACGTCCAGCACCTCGTCGACGATGTCGACGATCTCGTCGACCACGAGGCCCATCGAGCGCTCGCCGTCGGAGAACACCACCAGGGCCTGGGCCCCCTCGCGCTTCATGCCCTGCGCCGGGTCGGCCGGCACGAGCGGCATCAGGCGGCCGCGATACTGGATCAGCGGACGCCCGCCGACCCACTCGATCTTCGCCGCGTCGATCTCCTCCAGGCGCGTCACCAGGGAGAGCGGCACCGCCTTGAGGGCGTCGCCGCCGCCCTTGAACACCAGGAGCGTCACCGCCTGATCGGCACCATTCTCCTCGGTCTCGGCCTCCGCCTCGACCTCGCCGGGCTGGCCGCTCGCCGTGCCGGAGCCGACCATGCGGGCAACGCCGTTCGGGTCGATGATCAGCACCACCGCGCCGTCGCCGAGGATGGTGTTGCCCGAGAAGAGCGGGATGTGCCGCAGCTTCGACGACATCGGCTTCACGACGATCTCTTCCGTGTGGAAGACGCCGTCGACCAGGATGCCGAAGCGCTGGCGGCCGACCTGGCTCACCACCACGAAGCCCTCGTCGGTCGAGGCCGGCGCGTCGGGCGCGTCGAGGCCGAGCATCGCCGCCACCGGCACGATCGGCAGCAGGCGGTCGCGCAGCCGCAGGACCGGCGAGCCGTTGATGCGCTCGACGGCATGGTCGGTGCCGGGCTGCACCCGCACCAGCTCCAGCACCGAGACCTGCGGGATCGCGAAGCGGTGCTCGCGGGCCGACACGATCAGAGCAGCCACGATCGCCAGCGTCAGCGGGATCTTGATCGTGAAGGTGGTGCCGCGGCCGAGCTGGGTCTGGATGTCGATCGTGCCGCCGATCAGCTCGATATTGGTCTTCACCACGTCCATGCCGACACCGCGGCCGGAGACCGAGGTGACCGCCTTGGCGGTGGAGAAGCCAGCATGGAAGATGAACTTCGCCACCTGGGCGTCGGTCATCCGCTCGACCTCGGCCTCGGTGGCGACGCCGCGCTCGACCGCCTTGCGGCGGATCGCCGAGAGATCGAGGCCCTTGCCGTCGTCGGCGATCTCGATCGTGATCGTGCCGCCCTCATGGAAGGCGTTGAGGCGGATCGTGCCCTTCTCGGGCTTGCCGGCCGACTTGCGCTCCGCGCCCGACTCGATGCCGTGATCGGCCGAGTTGCGCACCATGTGGGTGAGCGGGTCCTTGATGACCTCGAGGACCTGGCGGTCCAGCTCGGTCTCGGCGCCCTGCATCACCAGGTCGATCTTCTTGCCGAGTTCCGACGAGAGGTCGCGCACCACCCGCGGCAGCTTCTGCCAGGCTGACCCGATCGGCTGCATGCGGGTCTTCATCACCCCTTCCTGCAGCTCGGCGGTGACGTGGGACAGGCGCTGCAACGGCACCTTGTAGTTGCCGTCCTCGTGCCGGCGGGCGATCTCGAGCAGCTGGTTGCGGGTCAGCACCAGCTCCGAGACCATGGTCATCAGGTGCTCGAGGGTGTCGACGTTCACCCGGATCGTCTGCACCTTGCTGACCGGGCTGTTCTCGGTCTCGGCGGCGGGCTGCTCGGCGCGGCGGGCCTCGACCGGCGCCGGCGCGGGCTGGGCGGCCTCCTGACGAACCGGCTCGTGACGGACAGGCTCTTGCCGGACAGGCTCTTGCCGGACGGCGTCCTGGCGCACGGGCTCGGGCGCCGGCATCGGCGCAGCGGCCGCGACCTCGGGCTCCGGGCCGGGCGTGTCGCGGAAGGCGCGCTCGAGGTCGTCGAGGGAGACTTCGCCCGGCTTCAGCGCCCGCTCGAGCACCTGGAGCACCAGGGTGCCGGAGGCTGCCGGGGGGGCGACGGGCACCGGCTCGGGCGCCGGGATCGGGCCCTCCGACATCCGATCGAGGGCGCCGATCAGGTCCTCGTCGATGCCGGCGGGCTCGGCGGCGGTGCGCTCCAGCTCGGCCACGATCAGCTTGATCCGGTCGAGGGTCTGCAGGATCAGGCTGACGGCCGGGCTCGTCACCGGCATGCCGTCGCGGAACTTGCCCATCAGGGTCTCGGCCGCATGCGCCAGCGCCTCGAGGCGGGGCAGGCCGAGGAACCCGCAGGTGCCCTTGATGGTGTGCACCAGCCGGAAGATGTTCCGCAGGATCGTCTGGTTGTTCGGATCCTGCTCGAATCGGACGAGTTCGAGGTCGACAGTGTCCAGGTGCTCGCCTGTCTCTGTCAGGAACTCACGCAACAAATCGTCCATCGCGGCCACTCGTCGATCCACGCAGGATCTCTGCGCAGTGTCTACGCTGCCACGGGAGCCTTTATGATCCGTTGCCGGAAAGACTCACACTGGCCGGACCCCGGTCGCAATTGCGACCGGGACCGAAGGAAAACCCCGCTCGCGAGCGAGGACGAGGCCCGCGCCGGGTGTCGAATTCGATGTTAGATGCCGTTACCGTCGGCGCCGGCCTCGGCCGGAGCGGCGGGCTCGGCCCGGATCGTGACCGTGTCGCCCTCGATCGAGAAGCGCACGTCCATCTCGGCGGCCCGGGCGACCAGGCCGGCATAGAAGGGCTGAATCGCGTGGGCGTCGACGGTGCCGCTCGCCGGCGCGCCGGCGATCAGCGATTCGACATGCGGCGGGATTCGCGCATAGGCGCCCTTGGCGGTCAGCACGAAGACCGGCGCCTCGGCCTCGCCGGTGACCGCGACGTCGATCGCGCCGCCCCGGGGGATGGCCGTGACGGCGATGACCACCAGGTTCAGGAGCAGCTTGACCTTGTTCTTCGGGAACAGCGCCCGGGGCGCGCTCCAGGAGAGCTGGGTCTTGTCGTCGCCGAACATGCCGCGGGCGACGTTCTCGGCATCGGCGAGGTCGATGCTGGCGCCCGCCGAGCCCGCCGCCCCGAAGGCGATGCGGGCGAATTGGAGCCGGGCCGAGGCCTGCCTGGCGCTCTTGCGGATCAGGTCGAGGGCGAAGTCGCGCATCTCGGCGCTGTCCTCGTCCTCGAGCACCTCGAGGCCGTTCACGATGGCGCCGACCGGGCTGATGACGTCGTGGCAGACCCGCGAGCAGAGCAGCGCCGAGAGGTCGAGGGCGTCGAGGGTGACGGTGGTCATGGGGGGCTCCGCGGGGCCGGCAGATGGTGTCGAGTCGCGGCGGCGCCCGCCACGGTTTGCCGGCACGGATAGCCGCCGCGGGCCGGTTTGAAAAGGCGAACCCGCGCTCACCCCTCGTCCGGATCGATCGACAAACCCGCCGGCGCGGGGCATGACGGGGGCATGACACCCGCCGTCACGACGCCCGCCCTCTCCCTCGACCGCCCGCCCGAGCCTGCCGAGCGCGACGCCATCGCATTCCGGCTCGCCGCGATCGCCTGCGCGGCCGGCGTGATCCTGCGGCGCTACGAGCTGGGCGGCTGCCGCCATCACCTCAAGGCGGACGGCTCGCCGACGAGCCAAGCCGACCTCGCCGCGGAGGCGCAGATCGTCGCCGCCCTGGCGGAGACCTGGCCCGGCATCCCGGTGATCGCCGAGGAGACTGCCGCCGAGGCGGCCCCGGCCGCCCTGTTCTTCCTGGTCGACCCCCTCGACGGCACCAAGGATTTCCTCAAGGGCACCGGCGAGTACACGGTCAACATCGCCCTCGTGGCCGGCGAGCGACCGGTCGCGGCGG
>JAEWKL010000519.1 GCA_023386115.1 Pseudomonadota bacterium | reverse complement strand
CGGTAGGGCGCAAGCGCCCGGGCGCGGGGAATGGCGGGGCCGTGGCGGTCGGCGGGGGTGCCGGTCGCCTCAGCGCCGGGTCGTCGAGCCGGCCGTGCCGGATTTCGTGTCGTTCATCCGCGAGGTGGTCCCCGTCGTGTCGGACTTCATCTCGTGCCCCGGGGCGTAGCCGGAGGCGCCCGGGCTGCCCTTGACGCTGCCGCGATCCTGCATCTCGTGCCCCGGGGACCGCGCCGAGGCACCGGGCTGCTCCGCCGCCATCGCGCCGCCGACGAGGGGGGCGGTGGCCAGCAGGGCGATCGTGATCCGCTTCATCTCCGTCTCCTGTGTGAGAATGCGGAGAAACGGCGCCTCCCGGGAAGTGGTTCCGCCCCGTTCTGATACCGCTTCAGCGACGAAGCAAAGAAGAATCTCCGCATTCGTCGGGATGGAGAGGACGGAACGGTTTTCGGGACAGGGCCGTTGCTGGTCCCGATCGAGCCGAATGGAGATGTGCCGATGCGCAGGACCGTCCTTCCCCTCGCCTTCACTGCCATGGTCGCGGCGACCGGGCTGTTCGGCGGCACCCATGCGGCGCGGGCCGACCCGCCCTGGGCCCGCGGCGGCTATGGCGAGTTTCGCGGCGGCCCGCCGGCCTGAGCGCCGGCGCATGGCTGGCGCCGCAAGACGGAGCGTCGGATGGACCGCTGGAACGACGACCGGCCCTACCGCGCCATGCGCTATCGCGAGGAGCGGCGGTCCTACGACCGCTACTGACGGGACGGGCGCGACGCGAGATCCGGGAGCGGGCGCTTGACGGGCTTCGCGTCACGGCCGGCCTGTCCCGGCCGGATTATCGAGGGCGCGCGCGGCATCGTTCGCCGCCGCCCGGGGCTGCGGGGACGCCGCATCGCCGCAGCGGGGCGCCGGTACCGGCAGGCAGGCCTCCGGCCGTCCGCCGCAGCAGGCTTGCATGAGGTAGTCGGTCAGGCCGGCGACGCCCGCGGGACGCGCGGAGTAGATCACCGACGCGCCCCTACGGCGCGACTCGACGAGCCCCGCCTCCAGCAGCTGCCGGAGGTGGAAGGTGAGGGTGGAGGGAGCGCAGCCGATCGCGGCGGCGAGCCGCCCGGCCGGCATCCCGTCAGGCAGGGCGTGCAGCAAGGTCCGCAGGGCGCGCAGCCGCGTCTCCTGCGCCAGGGCCGTGAGGGCCGCGAGGGCGCCGGCTTCATCGAGCATCGGTCAAGCTTCTATTGCCATCGAAATTCGAACCTTTAAAAAGAAGGCACTCAAAGGGATCAGGGGCCTTCTCCCGACAATGAAGATCGAACCGACCGCGCTTCCGCCCGCGCCGCCACCGGCTTCCGACACGCGCTCCTCCCACGTCATCCAAGATCACCTCAGAAAACCTCTGCAACAATACTTCAGTCCGGTCGCGCAGAGCGAACTGCCGCCACGCCTCGCCGAATTGCTGGCTCGGGTCGAGAGCGCCCTGGCGGCGCGAGGGGAGGCGATCAGCTTCGACTTCCGTAACGCTTTGATGACGGCGTTGCCGGCCTTGCGCACCTTCGGCCTCTCGCTGTCGCACGACGTGGTGCGGGCCGACGACCTGGTGCAGGAAACCTGCGCCCGGGCCTGGGCGAACCAGCATCGGTTCCAGCCTGGCACGAACTTCACCGCCTGGCTGTTCACGATCATGCGCAACCAGTTCTACACGGATCTGCGCAAAGGCCGCCGGGAGGTCGAGGACGGCGACGGGGTTCTGGCCGGTCAACTGGCCGCGCCGGCCGACCAGGACCATGCCAGCACCCTGCGCGTCGTGCGGGAGCGGATGGAAGCTCTGCCCGAGGCCCAGCGCCAGGCGCTGCTGCTGATCGGCGCCGAGGGCTACACCTACGAGGAGGCTGCTGTGCGGCTCGGCTGCCAGGTCGGCACGGTGAAGAGCCGGGTGAGCCGCGCCCGGTCGTCCCTGCTGGCGGTGCTCGGCGAGGTGGTGGATCACTGATCCACCCTCATCCGGCCCAGATCACCGCGGTCCGGCCGCCCGGACGATCGCTCGCGAAGGAGAGGGGGGAGATGGTGGGGGAAGTAGGACTCGAACCTACGAAGGCATAGCCAGCGGATTTACAGTCCGCCCCCTTTGCCGCTCGGGACATTCCCCCACGCTGCCGTTGCCGGCAGGGGCCGCCGTGTCGGCGGCGGGCCCTTATGCTGGGGCGGTCCGCACCTGTCAAGGTGACGGAAACCCCACGGACCGACACCATCGATGTCCTGGAACATCGATGACGGCGGGCGGAAACTGCAGAAGAAATGGTGGGGGAAGTAGGACTCGAACCTACGAAGGCATAGCCAGCGGATTTACAGTCCGCCCCCTTTGCCGCTCGGGACATTCCCCCACGCTGCCGTTGCCGGCAGGGGCCGCCGTGTCGGCGACGGGGCCCTTATGGTGGGGCTGCCGGGGGGTGTCAAGCCGGATACCGAGCCGGATCCATGGTCGGCTCAGCAGCCCGGTCGAGGGGAGCGGGACACCGCCGCTCACTCGGCCTCGGCCACGTCGCACAGGCGCAGCTCGACCCGGTCGCTGCCGCGCCAGCGGTCGCGGGAGAGGGTGCCGGCGGCGTGGATGTCGCGGCCGATCCGCGACAGGAGCAGGCGCCCGACCGGCGATTCCGCCGCCCGGAACGCGATGGCGCCGACGGCGACGCCGTCCCGGCCGCGGAGCTGCGCCTTGACG
>JAEWKL010000612.1 GCA_023386115.1 Pseudomonadota bacterium | reverse complement strand
GGGCCAGGCGGCACCCGAGCGCACCACCGTCGCCGAGACGCGGACCGGCCCCGAGGCCAGGCCCGCGCCCCAGAGCGGCCGCTCCTACACCCAGACCCCTTCGAAGCCCGAGGAAGGCCGCCCCGTGGCGGCTTCCCAGGGCACCACGCCGGAGGCCGGCGCCGAGCCGGCGAACGCACCGGGGAAGACCGACGGATCGCAGGCCAAGCCCGTCGGCCTCACCAACGCGGACAAGGCAGCCGACAAGGGCCCGCCCGGCCCTCAGGCCGACCCCAAGGCGAAACGTTAAGCCAACGACATGATGTCCCCTTTCACAGCAGGCCTGTAGGACGATCGCCATGCTCGCCGATCAGGATCGGATCTTCACCAACCTCTATGGTCTCCACTCCCCCGGTCTCGAGGCCGCGAAGAAACGCGGCGCGTGGGACGGCACGAAGTTCCTGCTGCAGCAGGGCCGGGACTGGATCATCGAGGAGATGAAGAAATCGGGCCTGCGCGGCCGCGGCGGCGCCGGCTTCCCCACCGGCCTGAAATGGTCCTTCATGCCGAAGAAGTCGGACGGACGGCCTCACTACCTGGTGGTGAACGCCGACGAGTCCGAGCCCGGCACCTGCAAGGACCGGGAGATCATGCGGCACGACCCGCATCTCCTGATCGAGGGCTGCATGCTGGCGTGCTTCGCCATGGGCGCGCATGCCTGCTACATTTACATCCGCGGCGAGTACGTCGCCGAGAAGCACGCCCTGCAGCGCGCGGTGGACGAGGCCTACGCCGCCCGCCTCGTCGGCGAGAGCAACGTCCACGACTACCCCTTCGACATCTACGTCCACCACGGCGCCGGCGCTTATATCTGCGGCGAGGAGACGGCGCTGATCGAGAGCCTGGAAGGCAAGAAGGGGATGCCGCGGCTCAAGCCGCCGTTCCCGGCCAATATGGGCCTCTACGGCTGCCCGACGACGGTGAACAACGTCGAGTCGATCGCGGTGGCGGGCACCATCCTGCGCCGCGGCGGCGCCTGGTTCGCGGGCCTCGGCCGGCCGAACAACACCGGCACCAAGCTGTTCTGCATCTCGGGCCACGTCAACAAGCCCTGCAACGTCGAGGAAGAGCTCGGCATCACCTTCCGCGAGCTGATCGACCGGCATTGCGGCGGCATGCGCGGCGGCTGGGACAACCTGCTCTGCTCGATCCCCGGCGGTTCCTCGGTGCCGCTGGTGCCGGCCGCCGAGATCATCGACGCGCCGATGGATTTCGACACGCTGCGGAACCTGAAATCGGGCCTCGGCACTGCCGCCGTGATGGTGTTCGACAAGTCGACCGACATGGTCTCGGCGATCGCCCGCATCTCGTACTTCTACAAGCACGAGTCGTGCGGCCAGTGCACGCCGTGCCGCGAGGGCACCGGCTGGATGTGGCGCGTGATGCTGCGCATGGCCGAGGGCCGGGCGCAGAAGCGCGAGATCGACATGCTGCTCGACGTGACGAAGCAGATCGAGGGCCACACGATCTGCGCCCTCGGCGACGCCGCGGCCTGGCCGATCCAGGGCCTGATTCGGCACTTCCGGCCCGAGATCGAGAAGCGCATCGACCGCTACACCGCCAACCCGCACCCGACCCCGGTGCCGATGGCGGCGGAGTGAGTGCCATGCCCGGCGAACCCGACAATCTGGTCCTGGTCTACCTGCGGCGCATCGACGAGAAGGTCGATCGCCTCATCGACGACGTGAACGACCTCAAACGGCGGGTTTCCGGCGTCGAAGAGAACTTGGCCGGCGTCCATCGCCGGATCGACCGCCTTGAGCTTCGCGTCGAGCGCATCGAGCGCCGGCTCGATCTCGCCGACGCGACACATTGAGCTGAACCGATGACCAAAATCCTCGTCGACGGCATCGAGGTCGATGTCCCGCCGGACTACACCCTGCTTCAGGCCTGCGAGGTCGCGGGCGCCGAGATCCCGCGCTTCTGTTTCCACGAGCGGCTGTCGATCGCCGGCAACTGCCGCATGTGCCTGGTCGAGCTGAAGGGCGCGCCGAAGCCCGTCGCCTCCTGCGCCTGGGCCGTACGCGATTGCCGCCCGGGCCCGAACGGCGAGCCGCCGGCAGTATCGACCAAGTCGGCCCTGACCAAGAAGGCCCGCGAGGGGGTGATGGAGTTCCTCCTCATCAACCACCCCCTCGATTGCCCGATCTGCGACCAGGGCGGCCACTGCGACCTGCAGGACCAGGCCATGGCCTACGGCGTCGATTCGACCCGCTACGGCGAGAACAAGCGCGCCGTCGAGGAGAAGTACATTGGCCCGCTCGTGCGGACCGCGATGAACCGCTGCATCCACTGCACCCGCTGCGTCCGCTTCCTGGCGGAAGTGGCAGGCGTGCCGGATCTCGGCGCCATCGGCCGCGGCGAGGACATGGAGATCACCTCCTACCTCGAGCGGGCGATGGAATCGGAACTGCAGGGCAACGTCGCCGATCTGTGCCCGGTCGGCGCGCTGGTCCACAAGCCGCAATCCTACAACGTCCGCCCGTGGGAGCTGAACAAGACCGAATCCGTCGACGTGATGGACGCGGTCGGCTCGGCGATCCGCGTCGATACCCGCGGCCGCGAGGTGATGCAGATCGAGCCGCGGGTGAACGAGGCGATCAACGAGGAGTGGATCTCCGACAAGACCCGCCACGTGGTCGATGGCCTGCGCCTGCAGCGCCTCGACCGGCCGTACCTGCGCGAGAACGGCCGCCTGCGTCCGGCCTCCTGGGCCGAGGCGTTCGGGGCTGTTGCGGCGAAGCTCAAGGGTGCGGATCCGAAGCGCGTCGGCGCGATCGTCGGTGACCTCGCCGGCGTCGAGGAGATCTTCGCGCTCAAGACCCTGATGGGCTCGCTCAAGGTCCAGAACCTCGATTGCCGCCAGGACGGGGCGATGATCGATCCGGCCTGGGGCCGGGCCGCCTACACCTTCGGGCCCGGCATCGCCGGCATCGAGCAGGCGGACGCGATCCTGATCGTCGGCGCCAATCCGCGCACCGAAGCGTCGCTCCTCAACGCCCGCATCCGCAAGCGCTGGCGGCTCTCGCCGATCCAGATCGGCGTGATCGGCGAGGACACGGACCTCACCTACCCCCACACCACTCTGGGCGCGGGCCCCGAGACCCTGGCCGAGGTCGCGTCCGGCCGCCACAGCTTCGCCGAGGCGCTGAAGGCCGCCGAGCGGCCGCTGGTCATCGTCGGCCAGGCGGCGCTCGCCCGTCCGGACGGTGCGGCGCTCCTGGCGGCGGTCGCCAAGCTGGTTCAGGGCCTCGGCTCGAAGGCCGAGGGCTGGAATGGGCTGGGCGTCCTCCACAACGCCGCCGCTCGCGTCGGTGCCCTGGATCTCGGCTTCGTGCCGGGGGAAGGCGGGCTGACCTTCGCGGAGATGACCAGGGCCGGCGCGCTCGACGTGCTGTTCAATCTCGGCGCCGACGAGGTCGAGGTCGGTCCGGGCGCCTTCGTGATCTACCAGGGCACCCACGGCGACAAGGGCGCCCACCGCGCCGACGTGATCCTGCCGGGCGCGGCCTATACCGAGAAGTCGGCGACCTACGTCAACCTCGAGGGACGGGTGCAGCTCGCCAACCGCGCCGCCTTCCCGCCGGGCGACGCCCGCGAGGACTGGGCGATCCTGCGCGCCCTGTCGGACGTGCTGGGGAACCGCCTGCCGTTCGACTCGCTCAACGCCCTGCGCAAGGCGCTCTACGCCGCGCACCCGCACTTCGCCGGCATCGACCAGATCGCCCCGACCGATGGCGTGGCCGCGCTGACGACGCTGGCAGGCCTGTCGGGCGAGCCGGGCCGCGAGGCGTTCCGCGCGGCGATCGCCGATTTCTATCTCACCAACCCGATCGCCCGCGCCTCGCGGGTGCTCGCCGAGTGCTCGGGACTCGCCCGCGGGCGGGCCCTCGAAGCGGCCGAATGAGGAGCGCCGACCGATGACCGTCTGGGAGGTGCTGGGCACCGTCCTCCTCGTGGCGCTGAAGAGCGTCGTGCTGCTCGTGGCGCTGCTCGTCTTCATCGCCTACGCGCTGCTCGCCGACCGGAAGATCTGGGCGGCGGTGCAGCTGCGCCGCGGCCCGAACGTGGTCGGGCCCTGGGGCCTGTTCCAGTCCTTCGCCGACCTGCTGAAGTTCGTGCTGAAGGAGCCGGTGATCCCGGCGGGCGCCAACAAGAGCCTCTTTCTCCTGGCGCCGCTGATCTTCGCCACCCTGGCGCTCGCCGCCTGGGCGGTGATCCCGCTCGCCGAGGGCTGGCCGATCGCCGACATCAACGTCGGCATCATCTACATCTTCGCGATCTCGTCGCTCGGCGTCTACGGCGTCATCATGGGCGGCTGGGCCTCGAACTCGAAATACGCCTTCCTCGGCGCGCTGCGCTCGGCGGCCCAGATGGTGTCCTACGAGGTCTCGCTCGGCTTCGTGATCGTGACGGTGCTGATGTGCGCCGGCTCGCTCAACCTGTCGCAGATCGTGCGGGCGCAGGACACCTCGCTCGGCATCCTCGGCTGGTACTGGCTCTGGCTCTTTCCGATGTTCGTGGTGTTCTTCATCTCGGCACTCGCCGAGACGAACCGCCCGCCCTTCGACCTGCCTGAGGCCGAGTCCGAGCTCGTGGCCGGTTACATGGTGGAGTATTCCTCCACCCCGTACCTGCTGTTCATGCTCGGCGAGTACGTCGCCATCGTCACGATGTGCGCGCTGGGCACGATCCTGTTCCTCGGCGGCTGGCTGTCGCCGATCCCGTTCGCGCCCTTCACCTGGGTGCCCGGCCTGATCTGGTTCGCGCTCAAGGCCAGCTTCCTGTTCTTCATGATCGCCATGGTGAAGGCCATGGTGCCGCGCTACCGCTACGACCAGCTCATGCGGCTGGGCTGGAAAGTGTTCCTTCCGCTCTCGCTCGCAATGGTCTTCGTCGTCGCCTTCGTCCTGAAGCTGACCGGCCTCGCGCCGGTCTCCTGACCCCAACCGTCGGAGAACGAGCCATGAAGCTCGACCAGGTCGCCCGCGGCCTGCTGTTGAAGGAGTTCGTCACCGGGTTCGCCCTGGCGATGCGCTACTTCTTCAAGCCCAAGGCGACGATCAACTACCCCTTCGAGATGGGCCATCGCGGCCCGCGCTTCCGCGGCGAGCACGCCCTGCGGCGCTACCCCAACGGGGAGGAGCGCTGCATCGCCTGCAAGCTGTGCGAGGCGGTGTGCCCGGCCCAGGCCATCACCATCGAGGCGGGACCGCGCCGCAACGACGGCACACGGCGCACCACCCGCTACGACATCGACATGGTGAAGTGCATCTATTGCGGCATGTGCCAAGAGGCCTGCCCGGTGGACGCCATCGTCGAGGGGCCGAACTTCGAGTTCTCGGTGGAGACCCGCGAGGAGCTTCTCTACGACAAGGCCAAGCTGCTCGCGAACGGCGACCGCTGGGAACGCGAGATCGCCCGCAACATCGCGGCGGACGCGCCTTATCGCTGATCGCAGGCGGGGAGGGCGCTGATCCTCCCCCCAACGACGCCACATTCGCCGCTCCCCCGGTTGTGCGCCGCGGGGGCGGGTTCTATAGACGGGCCGCCGGAACGCTCCGGGGGTCGGGCAGGAGGCCGCCGCCAGGCGGCATGATTTCAGCGCATGACCGCAGCCGCCGCCTTCTTCTATCTGTTCGCCGCGATCACCGTCGCCTCGGGCTTCATGGTGATCGCCTCGCGCAATCCCGTGACCTCGGTGCTCTTCCTCATCCTCGCCTTCGTGAACGCCGCCGGGCTGTTCGTGCTGATGGGGGCGGAGTTCCTGGCCATGATCCTGGTCGTGGTCTATGTCGGCGCCGTTGCGGTGCTGTTCCTGTTCGTGGTGATGATGCTCGATGTCGATTTCGCCGAGCTGCGCCAGGGCTTCCAGGACTACCTGCCGGTCGGCGCCCTGATCGGGGCGGTGTTCCTGATCGAGTTGCTCCTCGTTGTCGGCTCCTGGGCGATCGATCCGGGGCTCGTCCACGGCCCGCTGGCGGTGACGCCGGGATCCGAGACGATCACCAACACGCAGGCCCTCGGTCTCGTTCTCTACACCAACTACTTTTTCTTCTTCCAGATCGCCGGGTTGATCCTGCTGGTCGCGATGATCGGAGCGATCGTGCTGACCCTGCGCGACCGGCCGGGCGTCAAGCGCCAGGACATCGCGGTCCAGAACGCCCGCACCCAGGCGGACGCGGTCGAGGTCCGCAAGGTCCCGACCGGACAGGGCGTCGAGGTCTGAGGGCGTCGCGACCGGACCATGTCGCGGTCCGGAGAGTTCGTGCGGGGCCTGACGGCCTCGCGAGGCTGATGACACGAGCGGCGGGGCCTCCTTGCGCCTCGCGACACGAAGGCGGCCGCCCGCGGCCGAGAGGCACGATGATCGGTTTGAGCCATTACCTGACGGTCGCGGCGATCCTGTTCACCCTCGGGGTGCTCGGCATCTTCATCAACCGCAAGAACATCATCGTCATCCTGATGTCGGTCGAGCTGATCCTGCTCGCGGTGAACATCAACCTGGTGGCGTTCTCGACCCATCTGGGCGACATCGTCGGCCAGGTCTTCGCCCTGTTCGTGCTGACGGTCGCGGCCGCCGAGGCGGCGATCGGCCTCGCCATCCTGGTGGTGTTCTTCCGCAACCGCGGCTCGATCGCCGTCGAGGACGTCAACATGATGAAGGGCTGACGCAGGCGCCACGCCCGCACGCCCTTCGCCCCGAAAACCAGCGCCGCAGCGGCACCCGTCACGCGAGGCCGGACCCCGAGCATGTACCACGCGATCGTCTTCCTGCCCCTGATCGGCTTCCTCATCGCCGGTCTGTTCGGGCGCCGCATCGGCCCGCGGGCCAGCGAGGTGGTGACCACCGGCATCCTCGTCTTCGTGGCGCTCCTGTCCTGGGTCGCCTTCTTCGAGGTGACCGGCGTGCACGGCCACGGCGCCACCAAGCACCACGTCGCGACCTGGTTCACCGCCGGCGGCCTGACGGTCGACTGGGCCTTCCGGGCCGACACGCTGACCGCGGTGATGCTGGTCGTGGTCAACAGCGTCTCGGCGCTCGTGCACCTCTACTCGATGGGCTACATGCACGAGGATCCGCACCGGCCGCGGTTCTTCGCCTACCTGTCGCTCTTCACCTTCGCCATGCTGATGCTGGTGACGTCGGACAACCTCGTCCAGATGTTCTTCGGCTGGGAGGGCGTCGGCCTCGCCTCCTACCTGCTGATCGGCTTCTGGTACGAGAAGCCCTCGGCCAACGCCGCGGCGATGAAGGCGTTCATCGTCAACCGCGTCGGCGATTTCGGCTTCTCGCTCGGCATCTTCCTCTGCTTCGTGCTGTTCGGCGCGGTGACCTACGACGGCGTCTTCGCCAAGGTGCCCGAGCTGAAGGATGCGACGTTCCACCTGCTGGGCTATGACTGGAACGCGCTGACCATCTGCTGCCTGCTGCTGTTCATGGGCGCGATGGGCAAGTCGGCCCAGTTCCTGCTGCACACCTGGCTGCCGGACGCGATGGAGGGCCCGACGCCGGTCTCGGCGCTGATTCACGCCGCCACCATGGTGACGGCCGGCGTGTTCATGGTCGCCCGCCTGTCCCCGCTCTTCGACGCGGCGCCCAACGCCCTGATCGTCGTCACGGTGATCGGCGGCATCACGGCCTTCTTCGCCGCCACCGTCGGCCTGGTGCAGAACGACATCAAGCGGGTCATCGCCTACTCGACCTGCTCGCAGCTCGGCTACATGTTCGTGGCGCTGGGCGTCGGCGCCTATGCGGCGGGCGTGTTCCACCTGTTCACCCACGCCTTCTTCAAGGCGCTGCTGTTCCTCGGCGCCGGCTCGGTCATCCACGCGATGCACCACGAGCAGGACATGCGGAACATGGGCGGCTTGCGCCGCCACATCCCCTTCACCACCGCCATGATGGCGATCGGGACGCTCGCGCTGATCGGCTTCCCGTTCACCGCCGGCTTCTACTCGAAGGACGCCATCATCGAGGCGGCCTACATGTCGACCCGGCCGGGCCACGTTCTGGCCTTCCTGGCGACCGTCGTCGCGGCCTTCTTCACCTCGTTCTACTCCTGGCGGCTGTTCTTCATGACCTTCGAGGGTCAGGCGCGCTGGCAGAACGCGCATGCTCATGGCGAGAGCCATGCACACGGCCATGACGGCCACCACGCGGATGCGCATGCCGCGCACCACCCGACGGTCGCGCATGCAGCCGCTCAGGCCGACGGGGCGCCCGGTCACCACGAGGGCGTCGCCCACGACGACAAGGGTCACGACGTCGAGCCGGCATCACGTTCCGCGATCGAGCACCACGACCACCATCCCCACACCCCGCATGAGAGCCCGCGGGTGATGACGATCCCGCTGGCGATCCTCGCCGCGGGCGCGCTCTTCGCCGGCCTGGTGTTCAAGAACCGGTTCATCGGCGAGGGCATGGACGAGTTCTGGAAGGGCGCACTGGCACACGGCCCCGACAACCACATCATGCACGAGATCCACAACGCCCCGGGTTGGGTGCAGAACTCGCCCTTCGTGATGCTGGTGCTGGGCTTCCTGCTCGCCTTCTGGATGTATATCCGCCGACCGGAGCTGCCGAACCAGCTCGCCCAGAGCCAGCCCCTGCTGTACCGCTTCCTGCTCAACAAGTGGTACTTCGACGAGATCTACGACCGTCTGTTTGTCCGCCCGGCCAAGGGCTTCGGCGAGTTCCTGTGGAAGGTCGGCGACGGCCGCATCATCGACGGGCTCGGCCCGAACGGCATCGCTGCCCGCGTCGTCGACATCACCCGCGGCGTGGTCCGTTTCCAGACCGGCTACGTCTACCACTACGCCTTCGTGATGCTGGTCGGCGTCGCCGCCCTGGTGAGCTGGTACCTGATGACCGGCGTCTCCGCGGCCACCCACTGACCTGACCGGAGAACAGAGAATCATGCTCGGCCTTGGGATCCTCTCCGGCCTCCTCATCCTGCCCCTCGTCGGCGCCGCGGTGATCCTGACGCTCCGCGGCGCCGCCGAGTCGGTCCGGCGCACCGCCCGCTGGGCGGCGCTCATCGCCACCCTCGCCACCTTCCTCCTGTCGCTGGTCGCCTGGGGCCGCTACGACACCGCGACCGCGCAGTTCCAGCTCGTCGAGACCCATGCCTGGCTGACGGACACGATCCGGTTCAAGCTCGGCGTTGACGGCTTCTCGATGCCGCTGGTGCTGCTCACCACCTTCCTGATGCCGTTCTGCATCGGCGCTTCCTGGCTCTCGATCGAGCACCGGGTAAAGGAGTACTTCGTCGCGTTCCTGGTCCTCGAGACCACGATGATCGGCGTGTTCTGCGCCCTCGACCTGGTGCTGTTCTACCTGTTCTTCGAGGCCGGCCTGATCCCGATGTTCCTGATCATCGGCATCTGGGGCGGCAAGCGCCGGATCTACGCGTCGTTCAAGTTCTTCCTCTACACCCTGCTCGGCTCGGTGCTGATGCTGCTCGCCATCATGGCGATGTACTGGCAGGCCGGCACGACTGACATCCCGACCCTGCTGCAGACCCGCTTCCCGGCAAACATGCAGATCTGGCTCTGGCTCGCTTTCTTCGCCTCGTTCGCGGTGAAGATGCCGATGTGGCCGGTCCATACCTGGCTCCCCGACGCCCACGTCGAGGCGCCGACCGCCGGCTCGGTCATCCTCGCGGGCATCCTCCTGAAGATGGGCGGCTACGGGTTCATCCGGGTCTCGCTGCCGATGTTCCCGGACGCCTCCCATTATTTCGCCCCGATGGTCTATACCCTGTCGGTGGTGGCGATCATCTACACCTCGCTGGTGGCGCTGGTGCAGACCGACATCAAGAAGCTGATCGCCTACTCCTCGGTGGCGCATATGGGCTTCGTGACGCTCGGCCTGTTCACCCTGAACGAGCAAGGCATCCAGGGCGCCCTGTTCCTGATGATCTCCCACGGCATCGTCTCGGGCGCGCTCTTCCTCTGCGTCGGCGTGATCTACGACCGGATGCACACCCGCGAGATCTCGGCCTATGGCGGCCTCGTGAAGCGCATGCCGCTCTACGCCGTCGCCATGATGGTGTTCACCATGGCCAATGTCGGCCTGCCGGGCACCTCAGGGTTCGTCGGCGAGTTCCTGGCGATGATGGGCGCCTTCCGGGCCAACCCGATGGTGTCGTTCTTCTCGGTCTTCGGCATCATCCTGTCGGCAGCCTATGCCCTGTGGCTGTTCGCCCGGGTGGTCTACGGCAAGCTCGAGAAGCCGAGCTTGCAGGGGATCGCCGACCTCGACCGCCGCGAGATGCTGATCCTCGCCCCCCTGGTGGCGCTGACGATCTACTACGGCGTCCATCCCGGCCCGATCCTCGACGTCTTCGCGCCCTCGACCGACGCGTTGATGCAAGGCCTGCGCGCCGCCCTTTCCACGACCCAGACCGCTGCCGCGGCCCTGCCGGTCCCGCACTGAGTTTTTCGCGATGAACGCCGCTCAGATCGTCATGCCCGCCCTCGGGCCCGCCCTGCCGGAGCTGATCCTGTCGGTCGGCGTCCTGGTTCTGATCCTCTACGGGGCCTTCAAGGGCGAGCGCTCCACCGAGGGCGTCAGCGTCGGGGCCCTGATCCTGCTGATCCTCGCGCTCTTCGCGGTGGTGAGCCAGCCCTTCGGCGCCAAAGTCACCACCTTCAACGGCTCCTTCATCGTCGACGGGTTCGCCCGGGTGATGAAGGCGCTGACCCTCATCGGCTCCGCCGCCGCGATCCTGCTCGCCAAGGAGCATTTCGAGCGCGAGCGCATCGCCCGCTTCGAGTACCCGATCCTGATCGTCCTCTCGACGATCGGCATGATGGTCATGGCCTCCGCCAACGACCTGATCGGGCTCTATATGGGCCTCGAACTGCAGAGCCTGGCGGCCTACGTCATCGCCTCGTTCCACCGCGACGACGTGCGCTCGACCGAGGCCGGCCTGAAGTACTTCGTGCTCGGCGCGCTGTCGTCCGGCATGCTGCTCTACGGCGCCTCGCTGGTCTACGGCTTCACCGGCACCGTCTCGTTCCCGCACATCGCCACCGCGCTCCGCGAGGGCTCGGGCCTCGGCGTGGTGCTGGGCGTGGTGTTCGTCGCCGCCGGCGTCTCGTTCAAGCTCGCGGCCGTGCCGTTCCACATGTGGACGCCGGACGTCTACGAGGGCGCCCCGACCCCGGTCACCGCTTTCTTTGCCTCGGCCCCCAAGATGGCCGCGATGGCGATGGCCGTGCGCGTCTTCATCGGCGCCTTCCCGGTGATCACGCCCGAGTGGCAGCAGATCATCGTGTTCGTGTCGATCGCCTCGATGGCGCTCGGCTCCTTCGCGGCGATCGGCCAGCGCAGCCTCAAGCGCCTGATGGCCTATTCCTCCATCGCCAATGTCGGTTACGCGCTGATCGGGCTCGCCACCGGCACGCAGCAGGGGGTTCAGGGCGTCGTGATCTACATGGCGATCTACCTCGCCATGACGCTCGGCGCCTTCGCGGTGATCCTGTCGCTGCGCCGGGGCCGTAAGATGTACGAGACCATCGACGACCTGTCGGGCCTGTCGCGCACCCATCCCTGGGTCGCCTTCCTGCTCGCCATGACGATGTTCTCGCTCGCCGGCATCCCGCCGCTCGCCGGGTTCTTCGCCAAGTTCTACGTCTTCGCCGCGGCCATCCAGGCGAACCTCGTGACCCTGGCGGTGGTCGGCGTGGTGACCAGCGTGGTCGGCGCCTACTACTACCTGCGCCTCGTCAAGGTGATGTATTTCGACGAGCCGGCCGAGGCCTACGAGCCGATGGGCCCGGGGCTCCGTATCGTGCTCGGCCTGTCGAGCGTGGTGGTGCTGCTGCTCTCGCTCATGCCGGCCCCGCTGGTCGGCCTCGCGGGCACCGCCGCCAAGTCGCTGTTTTAGGCGAATGACTTTCGTGCTCGAC
>JAEWKL010000296.1 GCA_023386115.1 Pseudomonadota bacterium | reverse complement strand
GGCCTCGATCCAGGCGACCGCCTCCGCCGGCTCGGCTGCCTCCGCCTCGTCGATCGCCCGCATCACGGCGGCGGCATCGTCGGCCGTGAGGCTCAGCCAGGTGCCGATCACGGCACGGCAGCCCCGTTCCACCCGGCCGGTGAGCCGCGCCAGGATTCGCGTGCCCCGCTCGAACAGATCCTGGCGAAAACCTGGGCTCGCCCCGCAGGGCGGGGCCGATCCGTCAGGATCGGAACCCTTCCTGGAATCTTCCCTGGCTCCTTCAAACGAAGTGGGGGCGGAATCCGATTCCGGTTGTTCGGTCATGAGATTCCGGTGGGGCTGCTGTGGGATTCCGGTGGAGGGCGCCTCCGCTACCGGCATGGGAGGCCGGTGGTCGGCCGTCTCCGGCCGGTCGAGCTTCAGCGTGATCAGGTCGGTGTCGCGGCTACCGTCCCGGCGTGAGCGCGGCGTGCGGGTGAGATAGCCGGCCGCCTCGAGGCGGGTGAGGGCGAGCCGCACCGCGCGCTCGCCGTAGCCGGTGGCGGCAGCGAGCTCATCCTGGCTCGGATAGCAGGTGCCTTGCTTGTCCGCGTAGGTCGCCAGGGCGGTGAGCACGTTCTTGGCGACGGTACCGTGCGCCGGCTTCTGCCGGCGGGCCCAGCGGATGATGCCGAGAATCGTGAGCAGGCTCATGACACCGCTCCCCCGGCCAGGGTGGCGGAGGCGCGGCGCGCTCCTGGCCCGCGGGGACAGGGATGGTCGACGTCATGGTGGCCCCAGGGCAAAAGGAGTCCCGTTGCGCCGCGAGGCGCGTCAGGCCCCGGGCACGCGAAGGCCCGTCGCCGCTCGCGCAGGGTGCGCGGCGATCCGGGCGGGTGTCTGGGCGGGAGATCCCGGGCAAAGCGCGCCCGTGCGCCGGAACGGCCTTCGCCGCGGCGGGGACGCGCACGGGGTCGGGCCGGCCCTGCAGTCAGGCAGACGCGGCACTCACCCCGGCCTCTGGGATCGACGGTCAGGCCGGAATCGGCGGGGCTCGCGGGGGAGGGCGCAGGCGCAGGCGGCGCGGGCTCGTCATTCGGCCGCCCCCAGGGCGGGAGCCGCGAAGAGGTTCATGAAGCCGGGTCGGGCCGTGCGCTGGAAGGCCTCGCCGTAGGGGCCGTAGGAGCAGGCCTGGATGAGGTCGTAGAGGCCGTCCGGCTTGGTCGATTCCGGCCCCTTCGGCACCTGCCAGGCGTGGTCCGTGCGCACCGACATGGCGGCCGGCCGGGTCTTCAGCGCGCCGAGGGTGGCGAACAGGACGTGCTCGGTGGTGTTCCGGAAGTAGCGCCCGCGGCCGAGCTTCGGCTTCGTCCAGGTGTGGCAGGTCCGGTAGGCGAAGCCCCACCCGCCGACCAGCGCGACCGCCACCGCCAGGGTGTTGTTGGTGCAGCAGAGGTAGAGGTGGCAGCCGGCCTCGTCGGCCCAGCCGGGCACCGGCAGGGCGGCGGTCGCCTCGACCGACATCAGCGCATAGGCGTGGCTGGTCGAGGCTGAAAGGCCATCCGCGTCCCAGGGTGGGTCGAGGAGCAGGGTGCGGTACCGCCCGACGAGGGGCACGAGGTCGCGCACCCGCGCCTCGTCCTGCAGCCGGAGCAGCCGGGCGTACGGTCCGTTCAACCGGCCGCCAGCGGCGTCGACGGCCGCGAGCAGGGGCCCGTAACGGTCCGGATCAGCCTCGGCCGCATCGGCGATCGCCAGGAGCTTCTGGACATGCCGGCCCGATCGCCTGGGCGACCTCGTCCAGGGCGCGCGAAGGGTGCGAAATTTTCGCACCCTTGCCTCCGGCGCGCATACGCCCGCGGGCCTGAAGTTGCTTGGTCGCCAGGAGCGCCCGGATCATCACGACGAGATCAGCCGCAGGTACGCCGGCACGCACGCTCATTGAGGCGAAGTCCTCGCCGCGAATAGGATTCGGATTGGGAGTGGAATGGGCGCGGGGGAGATCGCGCCCCGGCGTCATGCGCCGAACAGGTCCCGCTGCCGGGGGGCAGCCGGCGGCCGGGCAGGGGGCGCCGGGCGCGCCACGGGCGGCACGGCCTCGCGGCGGGGCAGGTGCTCGGCGCAGAAGAAGCGGCCGCCCTCAGACCGCTCGGTCCCCATGGCGCCATAGAGACAACGGACCACGGCCTGGGACCGGGTACCCTGCTGCCGGTCTCGGCCAAGCGGGTGCGGCCCGGAAAGCAGGGGCTGCGCTACGACGTGCGCGACCTGGACCGGTGGATCGACAGCCTCGCGCCCGGCGAGGACAGCCACACCGACACGGATCTGCTCGACAGGCTCGGTGATGACCAAGGTCCGCGTTCCCGGCGTTAAGATCTACACCTCAAAGGGCATCCACTACGCCTATGACCGGATGACGGGCACGCGCCTCACCCCGCCGCATGCCCTCGGCTCGCCGGAATGGTGGCAGGCCCTGCAGGAGGCCCGGGCACGGATCGCGGGGAAACCGGCGGAGCGGCCCGGCACCTGGGGCGCGCTGGTGACCTCCTACCGGGCGAGCCCTCGCTTCACGAGGGACCTCGCGCCGCGCACGCGCAAGGACTACCAGGCCGTGCTCGACTACCTGGCGCCGCTCCACGACGTGGTGCTGACGCGCTGGAGCCGCTCCTTCGTGGCCGGCCTGCGGGACAAGGCGCAGACGCAGAAGGGCCGCCGCTTCGCCAACTACGTGCTGTCGGTGGTCTCCGTCGTCTTCGCGCACGGGATCGAGTTCGAGCTAGTTTCCGCGAACCCGGTGCGGGACGTGCGCAAGCTGCGCCGCCCGAAGGGCGAGGCGCGGGCCAACCGGCCGTGGTCGCCCGAGGAATGGCAGACAGTGACGGAGGCCGCGCCGCCGGAACTCCTGGCGCCGATCCTGCTCGGCGGAATCCTGGGCTACCGCCAGGGCGAGGCGCTGGCCGCCGGGCGTGACAGCTGGAACCGGACGGCCGGCACGCTGACGCGGGTCTCGGCGAAATCGGGGAAGGTGGTGGTCGTCAAGGCGCCCGAGGTGGTGGCGGCGGCCCTGCATCGCCTGCCGGCGCACGCCGCGGCGACGCTGCTGGTCAACAGCCGCGGGCAGCCCTGGGCCGAGAACGGCTTTCGCGGCTCGTTCTTCCGGCTGATCCGGACGCTGGAGGCCGCGGGCCGGGTGGCGGACGGCCTCACCTTCCACGGTCTGCGCCACACCGCCGCGACGCAGATGCGCCGGCTGGGCTTCGACACGCGCACGATCGCCGACATGCTCGGCCAGGAGACCGAGGGCATGGCGGCGCATTACTCGCGAGAGGCCGACCTGGAGCCGAAGCTGCGCGGCGTGGTGACCAAGCTGGATGAGGAGAACAGGAAGCGCGAGGGAGTGTCTAACCGCGCGGGCAGATTTGTCTAACCGCTTGCCACGCCGGTTGAAGATCTAGCGCTAAGTGCTTGAAGAACAAGGTGGCTGGGGGACGTGGATTCGAACCACGACTAACGGAGTCAGAGTCCGCCAACAAAATGTTTTAAATCAACGACTTAGATATCTGCACATGTGTCTAGGCGCCCCTTGAACGGGCTCGCTTTTTTGGGCTTCCTGTCTAGATGTTTGGTCCCGCAGTGTGGTGGTACGATTGCTGCCGCATGGAGGGACGCGCTATGGGACAGGTTCTCCACGGCAGCGCCACGACGACTGAGACGGTCCGTCGGGCAATCCAAGCTCGTCAAGAGAGCGTGAGAGCCGCCGCCAAGCGCTACGGGGTCAGCCCGACGACCGTGCAGAAGTGGCGCTCCCGCCAGACCAGCAGCGATGCCCGGATGGGGCCGAAGGAGCCTCGCTCCAGCGTGCTGAGCCTGGAAGACGAGGCCGTCATCGTCGCCTTCCGGCGCCACACCCTGCTGCCGCTCGACGACTGCCTCTCCGCGCTCCAGCCGACCCTCCCGCACCTGACCCGCTCCAGCCTGCACCGCTGCCTGCAGCGTCACGGCATCAGCCGGCTGCCCGACCTTGACGGCGACAAGCCCAAGCGGTCGCGCTTCAAGGCCTACCCGATCGGCTACTTTCACATCGACATCGCCCAGGTCAGCACGGAACAGGGCAAGCTCCACCTGTTCGTGGCCATCGACCGCACGAGCAAGTTTGCTTTCGTTCAACTCCACGAGAAGGCGACCCAGCGGATCGCCGCGGCCTTTCTGCACGACCTCGTCGCGGCGGTGCCCTACACGATCCACACGATCCTCACGGACAAGGGCATCCAGTTCACCGATAACCGGCCGGTCGACGAGGAGGCCGAGGCCCAAGCGGCTGCCTATTGGGCGACGCAAGACCGACCACGCATCTACCGCTGGCATTCGTTCGCGTGGGCCTGCGAGCAGACCAGGATCGAGCATCGCCTGACCAAACCCCGCGGCCCGTGGACGAACGGTCAAGTCGAGCGGATGAACCGCACCATCAAGGACGCCACGGTCAACCGCTACCATTACGCCAGCCACGACGAGCTGCGGCAGCACCTGCAGCTGTTCGTCGATGCCTACAACTATGGCCGCCGGCTCAAGACCCTGCGCGGCCTCACGCCTTACGAGTTCATCTGCCAGAGCTGCATGAAAGAGCCCGAACGCTTCAGGCTC
>JAEWKL010000284.1 GCA_023386115.1 Pseudomonadota bacterium | reverse complement strand
CGCCGCGGTGGTGTCGACCGGGTCGATCGCCCGGGCCGGGACGTGCCAGGCGCCCTCACCCGTCGCCGCCTCCGAGCCGGCCTCGCCGAGGGTGCGCACCACGTCGATGTCCAGGACCCCGTGCAGGGCGGCCGCCTCCGGCGCGCAGCCGAGGCGCGCGGCGGTCGCCTCCGCCTCGTCCTCGTTGACGACGAGGAGGCCGGCGAGGCGCAGGGTGTCGAGATCGAGCGGCAGGGCCGGGGCGAGGTTGAGGATACTGCGCAGGCCGAGGGCCCGGGCCCGGCGCAGGAGGGCGGCGGTCTCGGCCGGATCGACCTCCATCTGCAGGAGCAGCGAGGTGGCCCGGGCGAGATCGGCATCCGTGATCTGGTCGGCCCGGGCGTGCCCGTTGGCGCCGAGCGCCACCGCGATGCGATTGCGGCCGGCCGCGTCGATCCAGATCGAGGCGCAGCCCGTCGCCGCCGTCACCGAGCGGACCCGGGTGGTATCGGCGCCGGCCTCGCGCAGGCCCGAGAGCGCCACCTCTGCCAGCGCATCGGTTCCGACTGCGCCGACCATCGCGACCGCGGCTCCATCCCGGGCCGCGGCCACCGCCTGGTTCGCCCCCTTGCCGCCCGCCTGCACCGCGAGGTCGTCGGCGAGCCGCGTCTGTCCCGAGTGCGGGATCTCGGGCAGGCGAAAGATCAGGTCGGCGTTGAGGGAGCCGAAGCAGACGATCACGGGAGCCTCCGCTCACACGGCGTTGCCGGGCAAGATCTCGGCGGGCAAGATCTCGCCGGCCAGGATCTCGCCGGGCAAGACTTTGCCTGGATTGAGCATCCCGTCCGGGTCCAGCGCCGCCTTGAGGCGCCGCATCAGGGCGATCTCGGCGTCGGAGCGGACATGGCCGAGCCAGGGCTTCTTGGTCAGGCCGATGCCGTGCTCGGCCGAGACCGTGCCGCCGAACTCGCGCACCAGGCCGTAGACCACCTCCTGGATCACGTCCTTCGGCTGCGGGTGGGCGCCCTTCAGCCCCGCCACGATGTGCAGGTTGCCGTCGCCGATATGGCCGTAGAACAGGGCGGTGATGCCCGGCAGGCGCTGGTGGAGCGCTGCCTTGCAGGCCTGCACGTAGTCGTCCATCGCCGCCACCGGCAGGCCGATATCGAAGGATTCGTGCGCACCCAGCACTTGCGGGAATTCCGAGCAGGCGTCGCGCACGCCCCAGAACGCCTTCACGTCCGCCACCGAGCGGGACAGGACCGCGTCGGCGAGCAGGCCCGCCTCGGCTTGCGCTTCGAGCCATGCCTCGAAGCGCGGCGCATCGAAGGTCTCGTCGGTGCCCTGCGCCTCGATCAGGCAATAGGCGCCGTGGCCCTGGGCGAGCGGCACCCGCACGCCCGGCATCGCGCCGATCGTCTCCCAGTAATCCGGCCACATCACCTCGAAGGCCGAGAGCATCGGGCCGAGGCCCCGGCGGGACGCCGTCAGGAGCCCGACCACGGAGGCGTAGTCCGGTACGGCGCAGAGCGCCGCGAAGGTGCAGGCGGGCTTCGGAAACAGCCGCAGCACCAGCCGGGTGATGATGCCGAGCGTGCCCTCCGAGCCGATGAACAGGTGCTTGAGGTCGTAGCCGGCGTTGTTCTTGATCATCCGGTTGAGGTTGGTGACCACGCTGCTGTCGGGCAGCACCACCTCGAGGCCGAGGATCATCTCGCGGGTCATGCCGTAGCGGATCACCCGGTTGCCGCCGGCATTGGTGGAGGCGTTGCCGCCGATGGCGCAGGAGCCCCGCGCCCCGAGATCGAGCGGGACCAGGAAGCCGGCCGCGTCGGCGGCCTCCTGCACCACCTGGAGCGGCGTGCCGGCCCGCACCGTCATGGTGGCGGAGGCCGGGTCGACCGCCTCGATGCCGGTCATCCGTTCGAGCGACAGGGCGACCGAGTCGGGGAGGGGGCGAGCGCCCCCGCACAGGCCGGTGAGTCCGCCCTGCGGCACCACCGGCACGCCGTGCCGGGCGCAGATCCGCATCGCGGCGGCGACCGCCTCGGTGGTGGTGGGCCGCACCACTGCGAGGGGGGCTTGCGGCCCGAGCGTGCTCCAGTCGGACTCGTTGCGGGTAGGCCGCTCGGCGCCGCTGAGCACCGTCTTCTCGCCCAGTTCCGCCACGAGGGCGGCCACCACCGCCTCGCCGTGGGACACGTTCGGCATCGCCGTCATCCGATGTCTCCTCCCGAAGGCGGCGTGCGTCGCCGCGCGTCGCGGTGATTACCAGAGTTTACGCCGCCGTGGTGCGCGAGAGGCCGGCGAGTTCGGCGGCGACGCGCTGCCCGAGGCCGGCCTCCGCCGCGACCAGCGGCGGACGCACCCGGCCGAAGGCGGGTTCGCCGGTCATCGCCGCCATGGCGGATTTCAGCACCGGCACGAAGGGACCGCGGATCAGGCCGATCGCCGCCCGCATCGGCTCGGCGGCGGCGGGGTCGGCGAACATCGCCCGCACGAGGTCGGGGACGAGATTGGCCATGCCGCAGATCGTCCCGGTCCCGCCCTCGGCCAGCGCCCGGCCGATATCCGCCTCGTTGCCGACGCAGACCGCAACCTCGGGGGCAGCCGCCCGGAACGCCCGGAACTGGGCGAAGTCGCCCGAGCTGTCCTTCACGCCGGCGACGAGCCGGCCGTACCGTGCGCGCAAGGTGGCGACCGCCCCCGGGGGCAGGCCGACGCCGGAGGTTTGCGGGATGTGGTAGAGCGTCGCCCGCAGGCGGTCGTCGCCGACGCCGTCGAGGATCGCCGCGAAGGCGTCGACGATCCCGGCCTCGGTCACGTCGCGGTAGAAGTAGGGCGGCAGCACCAGGACATGGGTGAGGCCGAGCCCGAGGGCCGCCTTGGTGAGCGCCACCGCGTCGGGGATCGCCGGGTACCCGGCGCCGAGGCCGATCCGGGATGCCGGGACGCCCGCGGCGAGCAGCGCCTCGACCGCGGCGAGGCGCTCACTTGCAGAGAACGAGGTGCCCTCGCCGGTGGTCCCGAACGGCACCACGCCGTCGCAGCCCCGCTCCATCAGGAACCGGACGTGGCGCACGAGGGCGCCGTGATCGACCGCGCCGGTCGCGTCGAGCGGCGTGGCGAGGGCGACCCACAGGCCGGTGATGGCGTTGGTCATGCGGTCCTCCGAGGGGGCGTTAGGCTCAAGGCCCGGTTGAATCAGGGATGGTGGACGGATCGCGCCGGTCGGCTTCCCGGCCGGTCTCGAGGCCGAGCGCCCGGCGGCGCGAGGTCTCGAGGTGCCGGCGCAGGGCCGCCACCGCCGCCTCGGCGTCGCGGCCCTCCACCGCCGCCAGGATGGCGGCGTGCTCGGCGAAGGCGGGGGGCAGCACCTCGGGCGAGAGCGCGACGCGGCTCTGCATGATGACCCGGATGCGGATGAGGTTCACCCGGTGGATCTCCGCGACGAGACCGTTGCCGAGATGGCCGACGATCGCATCGTGAAAGCCCCAGTCGGTCGCTTGCGCCTCGGCGATCAGCGCCTCGGTGACGCCCTCCGCGGCTTGTGCGCTGATCCGCACATGCGCGGCCCGCAAGGACGCCACCAGGGAGGCGGGTGCGGTGCGGGCGAAATGCGCCACCGCCGCCGCCTCGATGATCTCCCGGAGCTGGAACGCCTCGTGCACCAGCCGCAGGTCCACCGACGCGACCTGGAGCCCGCGCTGCGGCAGGGTCGTGATCAGCCCGTCGGCCTCGAGCCGCGGGATCATCTCGCGCACGGCCCCGAGCGGCAGGCCGGTGAGGGCCACCAATTCGCGCTGCGTCACGAAGGAGCCCGGCGCGAGGCGCCCATCCAGCAATTGCTGGACGAAGGCGTCGTAGGCTTGGTCCCGCTGCTTCATGGCAGTGATTTCTCACTGACATGTCAGCGAGTCAATCAGTGACAGGTCGAATTGTGCGCTATGCGGCTGAGGCGGCGGCCTCCCCGCCGCGGCGAGCGGTCACGGCGCTTCGAGGCGGCTCGACCGCAGGGCACCCCGGCTCTCCAGGATCGGGTAGGCGGCACCGGCGACGAGGTGGTCGTTGACCCGCTTCAGGTCGCGCACGAGGTCGGGATAGAGGGCGGCCGACTCGGCCGGCACGGGGCCCGCAGCCGCGCCGGCCTCGCGCAGGCGGCGGAAATGCGCCTCGGTCGCCCGCGCCTCGAGGTCGCGAAACACCGCCTTCTCGTCGGCGAGGCGCCGCGCGGCGCGGGGATCCTCGGTCAGGAAGGCGGCGCCCGCCGCGCTCAGGTTGGCCGAGAGCCGGCCCAGCAGCGCCTCCACCTCCGCCTTGCCCTCGGCCGAGAAGGTCAGCCCGCGTTTCAGGCGCTTGGCGGCGTGGGTCATCACGTTCCGCGAGAGGATGTCGCCGGCATGTTCCAGGTTGGTGGTGAAGGCCAGCAAGGCCGCGACCCGGCGCTCGTCGTCCTCGCTCAAGGAGTCCGGATCGAGGCGGACGAGATACGCCTTGATGGCGGCGTTGAGCCGGTCGAGCGTGTCGTCCATCCGGCGGATCTGCGCCACCCGCGTGCGGTCGCCGCCGGTCAGCGCCTCGCCGGCGCCATGCGTCATCTCGGCGAGCACGTCGGCCATGCGCAGGGCCTCGCGGCCGGCGGCACCCAAAGCCACCGGCGGCGTCTCCAGCGCCGCCTCGTCGAGATGGATCGGGCGGCCGGGATCGTGGGCGTCGATCTTTTCGGGCACCAGCCGGCGCAGCAGGGCCGCGAAGGGATCGAGCAGCGGCAGGACGATCAGCGCGAGGACGAGGTTGAAGGCGGTGTGGAAGTCGGCCACGGCCCGCGACAGGTCGGGCTGCCAGGTCACGAGGAGCGGCCCGATCAGGCCGAGGCAGGGCAGGGCGACGAGGCAGCCGAGCGCCCGGGTGATGAGGTTGCCGAGCGCCACGCGCCGTCCGGCCGCCTCGCCATCGCGAGAACCCTCCAGCACCGGGTTGAGGGCCGAGCCGAGATTGGCCCCGAGCACCAGGGCCATTCCGGCCTCCAGGGGCAGCACGCCGGCTTGCGTGAACGACATCACCAGGAGAACGATCGCCACGCTCGCATGCGCCGCCCAGGTGAGCACTGCGCCGAGGAGGAGGGCGATCAGCCGGTCGGTCGCGACGGCCCCGAGCAGCACCCGCAGGGCCGGTACGTCCTCGTAGGGGGTGATCACCTCGACGAGGCGCGACAACGCCATCAGCATCAGCCCGAGGCCGATCGCCGCCCGGCCGAGGTCGCGGGTGCGCGGCGCGGCGCCGCGGCGAAACAGGATCACGCCGACCAGCACCAGGACGGGGGCCGCCCGGGCGACGTCGAAGGACAGGACCTGCACGATCAGGGTGGTGCCGATATTCGCACCGAGCATCAAGGCCAGCGCCGGCACCACCGCCACCAGCCCGGCGCCGGCGAAGGAGGCCACCATCAGGCCGGTGGCGGTGCTGCTCTGGAGGAGCGCCGTGACGCTTAAGCCCGCCGCCAGCGCCTTCATCCGGTTGCCGAGCGCCACCCCGAGGAGGCGGCGCAGATGCGGCCCGAGGGCGCGCTGCACCCCCGTCTGCACCATGTGGATGCCCCAGAGCAGCAGCGCGACCGCGCCGCAGAGATCGAGCAGGGTCAGGGTCGTGTCCATCCGCGTCGGTCGCCCTCCGTCCCGTCCGAGCCCTGGAGATAGGGCGCCGGAGCATCGGGGTTCCGGCTCCGGACGCAAATCTGCTGCCTGTCGGTGGAAGGGATCGAGGGGGCGTGCGGACCTGGCGCGGGGCGAGGACGGGAGATCAGGGCTTCGGGCAGGACGGATCGGCGGGGCGGGTGGCGCGGGTGAAGTCCAGGACGGC
This sequence comes from Pseudomonadota bacterium, assembly GCA_023386115.1. Lineage (GTDB taxonomy): Bacteria > Pseudomonadota > Alphaproteobacteria > Rhizobiales > Beijerinckiaceae > Methylobacterium. The sequence goes on along the minus strand of JAEWKL010000284.1, from coordinate 1,463 downwards.
CCGCGTGTAGGTCTCGACCACCTCCGAGAAGGGCTGCCGCTCGCCCGTGAACAGCACCGCGCGATGGCTGAACAGGTGCTCCGGCACCGCTAGCCGGCCGCAGGACGCGGCCGGGGGCGCCGCCTGGTCCCAGCCCTCGGGCAGGGGCTGCCAGTGCGGCTCGGCGCCGACGGTCTGGCGGGTGGTGCCGAGGCCTGCGACCGCGCGGCCGAACGGCGTGTCGGTGGTGTCCAGCACCCGGTTCATCTCCGGGGTCAGGCGAGCGGGCACGTACCAGTTGTCGGCCTCCGACAGCACGTGGTCGCCGCAGGCGAGCCGCACCCGGCGGTAGCGCAGGGGCTCGTCGGGCCCGACCGCGAGGCGCTTGCGGGTCTCCGGGCTCGCCGGCTTGTCGACGCCGCGCTCCAGCCGGGCGACGAGGCGCGGCGCCTCGGCCATGCGGTGGGCGGCGCACCAGCCTTCGAGGGTCGCGGTGGCGCTGCGGCTCGCCAGGAGAGCGGCGTTGAGGCTCTGCACCACCGCCGTCGCCTCGACGCGGGACAGGTAGGTGTCGGGCCAGTCCGGCCCCGCGGCCCGGCCGGGGAGGGCGGCCAGAGGAACGGCGAGGCAGGCGAGGAGCGGTGCGAGAAACCGGGCATGCGACATGGTGGGGCGTCTCTCCGGGCCGGCCCGTGAACGGGGCCGTCGCGAAGGGCCTTGCCCGGTCCGGTCCCGAGCCGCAAGCGGGGGCTGGCGCGGCTCCGCGGCCCGGCTATGAAGGCGCGGGTGCCGCCGATTCGCCGCCCAAGCGCGGCGCGGCTGGTCTTCGTCCTGTCGCAGGGTTTCGCCAGACCGGGCGCGCGACGCGCCTGTCATGGCCGGTTGAGGGGAGACGACGATGTCGGGTGGTCACGGGGCGGTCGACGCCTCCAACAAGAAGGTCGCGCTGCTGATCTCGGTCCTGGCGCTCTTCCTCGCCCTCGGTGAGACCCTGGCGAAGAGCGCGCAGACCGACGCGCTCGGCGCCAACGTCGAATCCGCCAATCAATGGGCCTATTTCCAGGCCCGCACGATCCGCGCCACGGTATTGAAGACCGCGACCGAGCAGGCCGCCCTCGATCCTGGCGCCGCCCCGGACGCCGTGAAGAAGCAGACCGAGGAATGGGCCAAGACCATGGCGCGCTGGGAATCCGACCCGGCCTCCGGCGACGGCCGCAAGGAGCTCGCCGCCAAGGCCAAGGCGGCCGAGGCCAAGCGCGACCTCTCGCTCGCCCGCTATCACCATTACGAGCTCGGCTCCGCCGCCTTCCAGATCGGCATCGTGCTGGCCTCGGCCCAGGTCATCACCGGCATCGCGGCGCTCGCCTTCGCGGGCGGGGCGCTGGGGATTGTGGGGATCGGCATGCTGGCGGTCGGGCTCTTCGCGCCGCACGCGATCCATCTGGTGTGAGGATCGGCTGCGACAGCAGCCGGTCCCTCCGGAT
>JAEWKL010000275.1 GCA_023386115.1 Pseudomonadota bacterium | reverse complement strand
CAATCTCCGAACCCTCCGAGGACGGCGGTCCCGATGCCGGCAGTCGAGCCTGGTAGGCAGATCACTGTACCGCCCGCGGTTGTGAAACTCCGATCTGGAGCCTACGCGGCCAGAGCCCCGGGTGAATACTATGCGGCACGGACAGCTGCCGGTGGGCGGAGCCCGTGCCGCTCGATCAGCCACGGCTTGTTGTAGACGTCGGGGAACGTCAGTAGCGCGACGGAAATCCTCGACTGTCTCGAAACGCTCCTCTCACCGCAGGTTCTCCTTCAGCATGCGGACGTAGCGCTCGGCGTAACTGTTGCCCTACGGCGCACGCATGACGCATCTGGCAGGAGAACCGCCTGCAGCCGCACCGGGTGCGCACCTTCAAGCGATCCACCGACCCCGCCCTCGCCAAGAAGGTGGAAGACGTCTTAGGTCCCTACATGGACCCGCCTCGCCGCGCGGTGGTGCTGCTCGTGGACGAGAAGAGACAGATCCACGCCCTCGAACGCACCCGGCCCGACCGTCCTCTTGCGCCAAGACGGCCAGCCGCGCGCCCACGAATACATTCGCCACGGCACCGTGACGCAGTTTGCGGCGCTGAACGTGCTGGAGGGCAGGGTGATCGGCCGCTGCGTGCAGCGGCATCGTCACGAGGAGTTCCTGCGCTTCCTCAACGCCGTCGAGACGGCGGTGCCGGCCGGCAAGGTGGCGCACGTGGTGCTCGACAACTATCGCACCCACACCCACGCGAAGGTGCGGGCCTGGCTCTCACGCCACCCGCGCTGGGTGTTCCACTTCACCTGACCTCGGCCTCGTGGCTCAACGTTGTCGAGGGCTTCTTCTCGGCGCTGTCACGTCGGCGGCTGCGGCGCGGCACATTCACCGGGATCGTCGACCTGCCGGCGGCGATCAAGCGCTACATTGCCGAGCACAACGAACGGCCTAGACCCTTCGTCTGGACCAAGCCTGCCACCGCCAATTTCAATAGCCAGGCTGCACCGTTCGTTTGAATCAGCGCACTAACGGTATAGAATTCGCTTTACATCCCGCTGCGGACCGCATAAAATTTATGTAGACATATGTTAGTTCATAAGAAAGTTGCAGAAAATGATTACCCTAGCTCAGAGCGAAATTGGGTACCATGCTAGCGATGACGTTTCTCAGGATGAGAAAATACGTCTCCATGTTGCGAATATCATCAGGAGGCTAATCAGCTTGCAAAATGATGAGCAAGCGGGCGACAAGCCTGCCATACATTGAATTTAACGTCCATTTTCTATCAATATTGCCGCTTGCGAGACGAGCTGAGGCGGCCTCTTCTATAGCGTCGCTGCAGATACTCACGGCCCCCCTCTGGCTGAAGCCGATCTGCCATCCCAGCAGCCCTTGCAATGGTGCTGCAGTCTCGACCTATCGGGTCCGTACTGGCGCATATGTGAATTCGGCCACTCAGCTGGTTCCATGCGCCGGACTTATACGAATTGGTGCGAAGGTCATCAGGGCCGGCGACATCGAAAGGTCCGCTCTTGGTGTGCGAGCGGCCACCTGGGCAAGCCTGATCGGAAGTCCGGAACCGGCGCAATCCTCACGCTCGCTATTCACGCGCTGAACAGCTGCATCTCACCCTCAGCAGCCCTTCGATAGGGCAGCTCAGTCAAATTTTTGTGCCATCAGGCTCAGTGTGAGATTGAAGGCCTAAGAGCTTGAAATTTTTGACGGGCTACTGTACTTTTTTTCTAGGCAATCCGGCTTCAGCGCGCGGGGTCTTCCCGCGGCACAAGACGCGCCCCGGTTGGGGCCCGCCCGATCAAAGGATCGGCAGCTTGGACCCGGCCCGCGGAGGTGCACAGCACCATGGCGAGGCAGACGGCGCAGCTATGTCAAATCGCCCGTTTCTTCCGGCTCTCCCGCAAGCCCTCAATGAGACGGGCTGGGCGCGTGTCACTTACAGCCCAACCCGCCATCCACCCTCAGCGGCGGGTGGATCAGAGAGCAGATGGGGCAACCGTAACGGCTGGTTGCCCCAGAGCATTGGCGTTTGACACAGCCGGCGGGCAGGCTGAGGGGGGTGGAACCGCCAATTACCTACGAGGTCGGAGCGCCCTTCCGACGCCGCGCTCGCTGAGCACTCGGTAGAGCATCGGGTACCAGCGTGACGCTGACCGGGTTGGGTGTGTGATCGAAGGCGGCGCCCGTGTAGGCGTCCACACCGATGCCAATCACACCACCGAGCAGCACGTTCCCCGCCATGCCCGCAGCGCCGGCGTTGACGACCTTGGTACGGACCGGCACTACTTCAGGCCGATAGCCAGCCTTCGTGAACGTCACGTCGAATTCGTCCGAGCGCTCGACCTCCAGAGAGCAAGGCGTCATAGGACAGGCATAAGCCTTGGTCGTGACCATTTGAGCTCCGGGCGGCTCAGTGACGAACGCCATGCGCTCGGTTGTTCCACGAGCGATAGACCCGCAGCCGCCGGCAAGCGCAGCGATCAGAGCTGCGCCGACCAGATTTTGAAAAGACATGGACGCCCCCAAATTGCCGCTTCTCGGGCGGCACAGCCTGCTTGTGGCTTAGGCTTTTTTAGCCGGCAATGGGAAGTGAGGAGATGTCCACGCGGTGTTGTGCGGTGTTGCGCGCACATCACAACCGAGAGTTCAACCAGCGGTGAGGGGGCTCAGTTGAGCCCCACCCCCTGCCACCCCGCCGGCACCACCACCACCGTTCCCTGTCCCATCACGCTGTTCAGCTGCTCGGCCATCCGGTCGGCCCAGGTCCGGGTGAGGGGCTTGCTCTGCTGCTGGCGGGTCTTGGTGTTGATCAGGATGTGGGTGAGGTTGGTCTTGTTCATATGCGCCTCTCTATGTTGTGATTCGCATTAATTGCAGCGTCAACCGTAAAAGCACAGATAAAGTGAATTAATTTAGGTTGTCCGTACTCAGTTTCCTGCGCAGCCACGCGGGAGAGAGCGCGGCCATATGGATGCCGGTCTTCACCGGGTCCGGTGGTCGCTTTGTTGCGACCCCCTGACCGCGTTCCGGGGCGTGGCTGCGCCGGACCCCGGGGAGGCCCTCCAGATGGAAACCATCAAGTTCCGCTTCCGTGGTAGCTCACCGATCCTGATCCAGTCGGATCGGCTGGTGAACCCGATCGACCCGATGACCGTCGCGCTGCGCGAAGTCACGGGGAAGAAGAAGAAAACCGAGAGCGATCATCAGCAGATCGCCCGCATCGAGTATGCGGCCCAAATCTACCATGATGACAAGTTGGGACCGTACATCCCCGCCCTGAACATCGACGCCTGCGTGGCGGCCGGCGCGACGCTGTCCAAGCGAGGTAAGGACGTCAAGCGGGCGTTCATGGTGCTCGAGGATCGGGTCAAGCTGGAGTACGACGGCCCGCGGACGATCGATGGTCTGTTCGGTGATCCGCGGTTCGTGGATTTCCGCTCAGTGGTGATCGCCGGCAAGCGGACCATGAGGACGCGCCCGATCTTCCGAGAGTGGGCTGTGGCCTTTGAGGCTGCCTACGATCCCGAGATCTTCAACCGCCGGGACCTAATCGCCTGCGTCGAGGCCGCCGGTCGCTATGCCGGGCTCGGCACCTACCGTCCCCGCTTCGGTCGCTTCCTCCCGGAGGTGGCCGATGGCTGACGATAGCGACGTGCTCCTCTACCCCGCTTGGCGCGAAGGCGTGAAGCGCTTCCTGGCCCAGGGCTACCAGGAAGGGGACGAGATCAAACACGAGTGGTTCTACGAGGCTTTCGGCCTCGACATGCCACAGCCCGAGACGCCACTTAGGCAGGCCGAGCGCACCAAGCTCCAGTTCCTCAGCGCGTTCGAGGAGCTGAGGGCAGAGCTGCTGGAGAAGCACCAGATCGCCCTCGCCAACGTCAGAGGCTACGGCTACCGCGTCGTGCCTGCCGTGCAGCAGACACGATGGGCTGAGGCCGAGTGTGTCGAGCAGGTGAAGAGCGCCATGCGCAAGATGGGCGAGCGCCTGTCGAACGTGAACATGGCCCGCCTGGACGCTGATCAGCGGAAGGAGAACGCTGACGCGCTGGCCCGCCTCTCAATGATGGCGAGCATGCTGAAGCGTGCTAAACAGATAACGTAGGTACACGTACCGCGTTGCCGGGCTGGGCAGGGCTTAGTGGGGTAGTGCGGGGTCGGGCAATGTGATGCTTGGTAAGGACAAGGCAGCTGCGGCGAGCCTTGGAAGGGCGGGGGCAACCTCGCCCTTTTGCATTTGTAGAGGCGCCGTGGGGTCCGGCGAGGCCAGGTCCGGTTATGCAGGGCTCGGCAAGGTAAGGACAGGACAGCGAGAGTGGGTCTTGGGCGGAGGGCTTCGGCTCTCCGCTTTCCTCTCCCCCAACCCCCAGGGCCCCTGGAGCGGGCCAGTGTACACGGGTGGACGGGGCCCCCGAGTTTCCTAGCGCCAGGGTGCCAAAACCCGTGAACGGTGAACGGTGAACGCCCTGAGTGAACGCTCCGCCGCGACGATGACCCAAGCCGAGTTCGCCCGGCACCGCGGCGTCTCGAAGGCGATCGTCACGAAGTGGAAGGGCCAGGGTCTGCTGGCGCTGACCGAAGACGGCCGGGTCGACGTCGAGGCCACCGAATGGAACCTCGATCAGCGGCCCGCCACCAACCGGGGGGGCACGACGCACCGCCCGATCCGTACCATCCCGCGGGCAGAGCCCGATCCGCGCGAGCGCCCGGCGCCGCGGCCGTACAAGGCGAGCCCTGAGGCTGAGATCCTGCAGCCAAGCCGGCCCGAGCCGGACGATGATGCGGGGGCGCCCCCGGAGTTCGATCCGGAGAACCCGAACCTCTCGCTGGCCCAGGCGGCGCAGCGCAAGGAGAACCACCTCGGCCTGCTCCGCCGGCAGGAGTACCTGACCAAGCAGGGCAAGCTGGTCGACCGCGCCGAGGCCGAGGCCGCCTTCTTCGATGAGGCCCGCGCGATCCGGGATGCCTGGCTCGCCTGGCCGGCCCGGGTCGGCATCGAGATGGCGGACGCGCTGAAGGTCGATGCCCGGACGCTGACCCAGGTCCTCGCCACCTATGTCCAACAGCACCTCGCCGAGCTCGGCGAGCCCAGCAGCCCCGATCTCGGCGCCCCTGAGGCCGGCTGACACCGCCAGTCTGCGCCGGTCCTGGCGACGCGGCCTGACCCCGCCGCCGAACCTCGATGTGGTCCAGTGGGCTGAGCGCTACCGCAAGCTCAGCAAGGAGAGCTCGAACGGCGGCAAGTTCTTCGTGTCGCGGGTCGAGGTAGCCCGCGGCCCGATGCTCTGGGCGACCGAGCCCGGGGTCAGCAAGATCACCCTGATGGCGTGCACGCAGCTGCTCAAGACGACGCTCATCGAGAACGTCATCGGCCGCTTCGTCCACGTCGATCCCTGCCCGATGCTCGGGGTGTTGCCGGTCTCGCCGCCGCCGACATCAGCGACGCTAGCGGCTCCGGCCGGTCCGTCCTCACCGGCACGGCAGCGCAGGGGGCGACCGCGCTCGGGCTTGGGACGGGCAACACGCCGCAATTTGCGGGCCTCTCCGTCACAGGTGCGATAACGACGGGGAGCACGGTCGT
>JAEWKL010000271.1 GCA_023386115.1 Pseudomonadota bacterium | reverse complement strand
AGGCAGGCGAGCCGCGCATCGACGTCGCGCACCGCGCTCGCCACCGCTTCCGCCGCGAGGATCCCGAGCGGCGTGTCGAGGCTGGCCCAGAGCCGGACCCGTTCGGGCGCGTGGAGCCGGCGCAGGCGGCTGCCGATGCCGGCGAGGTCCTCCGGCTCCTCGACCCGCGGCACGAGCACCGCGTCGGGCCCGGCTGCCGCCACCGCCGCAAGGTCGGCCTCGCCCCAGGGCGTGTCGAGGCCGTTGACCCGCACCACCAGCTCGGCGGCGGCAAACCCGCCCTCGGCGAGGAAAGCGGCGAGGCAGGTCCGTCCGGCCTCCTTGTCGGCGGGGGACAGCGACTCGGCGAGGTCGAGGATCAGCGCGTCGGCGGGCTCGGCCCGGGCCGCCGCGAGGGCGGTGGCGGTAGCCGGCACCAGGAGGGCGCTGCGGCGGGGGCGGATGTCGGTCATCGGTCGCGTGACTCCCCGAATGGCGGCGCATCTATGCCCCGGCTCAGGCCGTCCGTCACCCCAGCCGCGAGGCGAGGGTCCGGGCGAAGGAGTCAATGTGGGCGGTCATCGCCGCCGCGGCACCGTCCGGGTCGCGCCGGCGCAAGGAGGCGAGGATCACCGCGTGCTCGTCGGCCACCTCCGCGAGGTGGCGGCCGGTGGCCAGCGACAGGGCCCAGAACCGCACCGAGCGCCCGTGCAGCCCGGCGAGCACCTCGGCGAGCACCCGGTTGCCGGAGGCCTCGGCGATGATCGCGTGGAAGCGCCGGTCCGATTCGAGGATCGCGTCGAGATCGTCGGGTTGCACCGCCAGGATGGCGTCGAGCTGCGCCAGGGGCGCTTCACCGATCCGCCCGGCGGCGAGCGCCGCGCAAGCGGGCTCGGTGAGGCGGCGCACCTCGATCAAGTGGGCGAACTCATCCATCGAGAGCGGCTGCACCAGCACGCCCTTGCGGGGCAGGATCCGCACCAGCCCCTCATGCATCAACCGGTGCAGGGCCTGGTTCACCGGCGTGCGGCCGAGGCCGAGTTCCGCGCAGAGACCCGCTTCGTTCAGCGCGTCGCCGGGCTTCAGCCGCAACGCCACGATGTCGTCCTTCAGCCGCCGGTAGGCGCGCTCGTTCTGCGACAAGGTTGGGCACGAACCTGCACGCGTTTCCGCCACCGCCAAAGCTCCGCTCATTCGCCGCCCCCTTACCACGGAGGATGTCCCGCTTGGACCGGCTTGTGAAATATCACAGGCATGGTACTTGCAGAACCACACGCCGGGCGGCCGGTCCGCGGACCGCGGGAGAAGAGCGATGACGAGGGTGGATACGGTGAGCACGCATGAATTGGACGAGGGCTATCGCCGGGCGACGCTCAGGCTGATCCCGTTCCTGGTCTTCCTGTTCATCCTGGCCTGGATCGACCGGGTGAATGTCGGCTTCGCCAAGCTGCAGATGCTGTCGGACCTCCAATTCAGCGAGGCGGTCTACGGCTTCGGTGCCGGCATCTTCTTCATCGGCTACTTCTTGTTCGAGGTGCCGAGCAACCTGCTCCTGGAGCGCATCGGTGCCCGCAAGACGCTGGCGCGGATCACCATCCTGTGGGGACTCGCCTCGATGAGCCTCGCCTTCGTACAGTCGGAAGGGGCCTTCTACGCCATCCGCTTCCTGCTCGGGGTGTTCGAGGCCGGGTTCTTCCCGGGCGTGGTGCTCTACCTGACCTACTGGTTCCCGAGCGCGAAGCGTTCGCGCATCAACGGCCTGTTCATGACCTCCTTCGCCATCGCGGGCGTGGTCGGCGGGCCGCTCGCCGGGCTGATCATGGGCACGATGGGCGGCGTCTCGGGGCTGGCGAACTGGCAGTGGCTGTTCATCCTCGAGGGCATCCCGTCGCTGATCGCCGGCGCGGCGGTGCTGGCCTTCCTGCCCGACCGGCCGAAGGACGCGCGCTGGCTTTCCCCTGAGGTCGCCGCCGCGATGACGGCGATCGTCGAGGCCGAGGGCCGGGCCGCCGGCAAGGAGGCGAGCTTCAAGGTCGCGCTCCGCGACGGCCGGGTCTGGCTCTGCGCCCTGATCTACTTCTGCATCGTCAGCGGCAATGCCACGATCGCGTTCTGGACGCCGTCGATCATCAAGGAGATCGGCGTGCAGGGCGCCATCGCGATCGGCTTCCTCGCCGCGGTGCCGTTCATCGCCGGTACCATCGCCATGGTATGGACCGGGGCCCATTCCGACCGCACCGGCGAGCGCCGGCTGCACTGCGCGATCGCCAGCCTGATCGCCGCCGCGGGCCTCGCCGCCACGGGGGCGCTCATCGGCCACGCGGTGCTGGCCTTCATCGCCCTCACGGTCGCGGCGATCGGCATCCTGGCGGCCTTCCCGGTCTTCTGGTCGCTGCCGCAGACCTTCCTGGCCGGCACCGCCGCGGCCGGCGCGATCGCAGCGATCAACTCGATCGGCAACCTCGCGGGCTTCGTCGCCCCCTACGTGGTCGGCCTGTCGAACACGCTGACCGGGACGTCGAGCAACGGGCTCTACGTCGTCGCCGGGCTGGAACTGCTGGCGGGCCTGCTGGTGCTCGGCTTCGCCCGCTGGCGCGAAGGCGCCGCGACCGACCTGGCGCCGGCCGAGTGATCTCGGCCGCGCTCGCGACCATCC
>JAEWKL010000268.1 GCA_023386115.1 Pseudomonadota bacterium | reverse complement strand
ACGACCGTGCTCCCCGTCGTTATCGCACCTGTGACGGAGAGGCCCGCAAATTGCGGCGTGTTGCCCGTCCCAAGCCCGAGCGCGGTCGCCCCCTGCGCTGCCGTGCCGGTGAGGACGGACCGGCCGGTGGCGCTGGCGTCGCTGATGTCGGCGGCGGCGAGACCGGCAACCGGCTTGCCGGAGGCGCGGGCGTAGTTCCTCACCGTCCAGTTGCCCGACGCGTCCGAGGTCGCGTGGAAACAGTCGCCGGCCGCAGTCACGATGTTCGCACGCCCGGGCAGCATCAGGCTCGTCGCGTTGTGGGTGAGCGTCGCCCCACCGTCCACGACATGCACCAAGCGCTCCAGGTGCTTGCCGACGCCGAACGACACGATGGTGGCGGATCCCGTCAGAGCCACCTTCCCGGCCGGCGCCGACGCGAGGTCGACGGTGGACGCAGATGCCATCGTGGCAGACGCCTTTCGCAGATCGGCACCGCCGGTGGCGAGGTCGATCACGAGGGCGTCGGCCGGCGTCGTGCCATCCGGGTAGGCGCGCAGGGCCAGGGTCTCGGTCGTGACCTGGCTTCCACCGGTCGGTGTGTAGGTGACGGTCCGCTGCTCAAGCGCACCCCAGGTGCGCCCGGCGATCGCGTAAAGCAGGCGGGAGATCGCGCCCGCATTGTCTTTATCGAGGGCCAGCTGTCGCGAGCCGGTGAACAGGTTGGTGAGCGGGCTGGTGAGGCGCAGAAGCGCGTTGAGCACCTGGGTGTAGGTGGCAATCAGGTAGTTCGGCGCAGTGCCATTGAAATCACGGGTATCGATCACGAAGCCAGCGGACGAGAAGGCTATCGTCACCGGGTCTACGACCGTGAGAGTGCCGCCCGACGTGCCGTTGGGGGCGACGGTCGCGATGATGTACGCGTCGCCCGTGAGCCGCCCGCGCGCGCCGAGGCTGATCGTCATGCCCGGCAGGACCGTGCCCAGGTCGAGGCCGGCAATCGAGATGCTGTTTGTATTCGCAGCAACCGTCGCGGTCGCCGAACCTGAGAAGATCAAAGACATATCAATTCAACCTCAGGCGCGAGTGACAACTTGTAGATTTAGAAGATCTTGCGTTGGTTTTCGAACAGGCTATGCCGCCAGTTCTTCCCAGACAGCAGAAACCGGGCCTAGCAGGGCCGTGCATTGAACGCGGTACGTGTGCAAGCCGACGCCTGGTGTGTCACGCACAAACGTTACCGTGTTCAACGTATAGGCGAGCTGATTTTGATTGTTGCCGGCGACGTAAAAGCTGATTGGAGTATCGCTAAGCAAGATACCATCGCGAAGTACTTGAAGACGTCCAGTTGCGCTCAGTGGCAAGCCTCGCGTGGGCTGACCATCATACATCCCAACAATAGATATTCGGCTATTGGGTCTGCAATTAATCTGGAAATCTACAAAATAATCGTTGCTGTAAGCCCAATCTGATTGCGAAACGGCCCCTGGGAGGATGGCGCTGTTTGTGACCCTGAGATTGGGGATGGTGAGCGTCGAGCCATCAAAGACGAACGGGTAGCTCATCCCACCGTTAGCTGTGATAGCGAAGAAGTTGGCATCGACAACAAATCGAGAGTTGCCATCGGGCAATAGATCTAGGAACCATCCGGCATTGCGCCGCTGCCCATAGCTCTCCGTCGAGGCCGTGGCCGCGAGACGCACGCTTACTCCGGACGGCGCGGACTGCGCCTCCATGGAGAACCGCCCGTAAGCGGTGCCGATGTCGGATCGTGCATAGAGATCGTTGATCTGGCCCGCGAAAGCGCCATCCGCGGAGGCGCGAGCGGACGCCTCGTTGGCGACGCCGGCGATGGCGTTCTCGGCCCGAGCGCTCACCTGATCGATGCGGGAGGAGAGAGCGCCGTCCGCGTTGGCGCGCGTAGTCGCCTCGCCGGCGATCGCCGCCTCGTTGCTGCCGGCGCGCGAATTGACGAGGTCGATCCGGGTGGAGAGCGCCCCGTCGCCGTCGGCACGCGCCTGGTTGACGGTGATGATCTGGCTCTCGGCCGCGCCCGTCCGGGCCGCCAGTCCGTCGACCCTGGACGACAGAGCACCGGTCTGATCAGCCCGGGTCTGCGCTTCGCTGGCGATGCTGGCCTCGGCACTGCCGACCCTGCCCTCGACGCCGCTGATCCGCGCGATGGCGCCGTCCACGCGAGAGGTCGACGCGGCGTCGGCATCGGCGCGGGTCTTGGCTTCCGTCGTGATGCTCGCCTCGGTAGCGCCGATCCGGCCTTCAGCCGCCGTAATCCGCGACACGGCCGTGTCGATGCGCGACGTGGAAGCTGCATCGGCATCCGCCCGCGTCCGGGCCTCGGTGGCAAGGCTGGCCTCGGCGGTCGCGATCTTGCCTTCTGTCGCCGTGATGCGGGAGATCGCGCCGTCGACCCTGAGTGTCGTAGCAGCGTCGGCGTCGGCGCGGGTCCGCTGTTCCGTGACGAGGCTGGCTTCCGCCGTGCCGATCCGGCCTTCGGCCGCCGTGATCCGCGACACGGCCCCGTCAATGCGGCTGGTCTGTGCTCCGTCGGCGGCGGCCCGGGTCTGCGCTTCGCTGGCAAGGCTCGCCTCGGCATTGCCGATCCGGCCCTCAGATAGTGCGATCCGGGATATGGCGCCGTCGATGCGCAGCGTGCTCGCGGCGTCGGCCCCCGCTCGCGTCTGCTGCTCGGTGGCGAGCCCGGCTTCCGCCGCTCCAATGCGCGAGACCGCGGTAGTAAGCTGCGACGTCGTCGCGGCGTCGGCTGTGGCTCGAACGATCCGCTCATCGCTGATCGCGGCATCGCTCGCGTTGATGCGGGCAGTGAGCGAGGTGGTCGCCGTCACGAGGGCGCTGTTCACGTCGGCGACGGCCCGGGTGACGGACAGGAACTGCGCCGCCGCGTCGCCCTGGTAGACCAGCAGTTCCGTGCGCAGCTCTGCCGTCGCGCGGCCTGCCGCATCGATGCCCAGCGCCGCCTCGAGGTCGCGCCAGTGCAGTTCCCGCCACCGGTCCCATCCGCGCATCGCGGCGAGGCCGCGGGCGTAGTTCGCGCAGTCCAGCACCTCGTTGCGCCGACCGCCGATCGGCACCCATTCGCGCCGGGTGCGGCCGCGCGTGACGTGGGTGACCAACTCCTCGGCAGTCAGCTGCTTGACCTGATCCTCAGGCACGTCGCGCGGCAGGTGCACGAAGCCGGCCGGGAACGGGTTGCCCTCGGCCGGCCGCTGCAGGGCGAGGCAGCCCATCAGCTCCTGCTTGGCGAAGGACGCGCCCACCCGGATCGTCTTCAGCCCGCGCCGCAGCTTCTTGCCGGCAGGCGTGGTGTCCTTCGCCCCCACGCCGAGGAAGGCCGATGCGTAGCTGTCCTGGCCGTCGACCGCGTGCACGTTGCCGCGCCCACCCTGGGAGCGGACGAAGGCGTAGACCTCGGCGGTGAAACCGGAGCTGTCGATGCCCCAGTCCCTCACCGCCATCTCGGCGCCGGCCTCGTGCTGCCACGTCTCCTCGAACATGGCCTCAAGGTCGGCCCACACTTCCGGCCGGTTCGTCGGCCCGGGCAGAACCCGGTGCTCGACCAGCCAGCGCTCCCGGTTCCGCCCGAAGCCCCAGACCCCCACCTCGAGGCGGTCCTTCTGCACGTCGACCCCGGCAAACAGGATCAGCGCTGCCCGGCAGACCGTCCCCGACAGGTAGGTGCCCCGTCGGGCGTAGACGTCCTGCCAGTCCGGCGCGTCGGCGCCCTCCTTCCAGGTCCGGGCGAGTTGGGTGTTGAAGAACGCCCGCAACGTCTCCGGCCCCCGTCGCAGCGCCCTCGCGAACTTCGTCACCGTCTCCCGAATCGTCTGCTTCGGCGCGTAGAGCTTCGAGGCGACGCCGCCGGCATGCTCGTTCGTGACCGCCTGAGCGCCGCAGTGCCGGCAGAGCGCCCGCCGCACCCCGTGCGCGAGGGGCGCCCAGTGCTCCGGCGTCTGCGGCTCGCCGCAGCAGGTGAACGACCGGGTCTGCCGCCACTCGATGTGCTTCAGCGCGGCAAGGCGCTGGGCTTCCGTCCACGGCCGCTCGCAGGCGTCGCACGCGTACCGGGCTGTCTCGGGGCGGATCTTGCCGGCCTCGTCCTTCTCGAACCGGACCCGCTCCCATTCCAGCGGCTGCCAGGCGCCGCAGCCCGGGTGTGGGCAGCAGACGAAGGCCTTGCGCTGGTCGCTCTCCTCGTAGCTCGCCTCGATGGCCGAGCGCCCGGCGATCGTCGGCGAGCAGGCCACCACGGTCAGGCTGTTGGCCTTGAACTCGGCCTGCCGCTCCTCGGCGAGGTCGATCGGGGGCCCCTCTCCACCGGCGGAGAGGGGGTACTTGTCGATCTCGTCGCAGACCAAGAGCCGGATCGGCCGCATCGCGAGGTTGGTCGGGCTGTTCGCGCCCACCAGGGTGATGTGCCCGCCCGGGAACTGCTTGTGCGACAGGGTCGCGCCGGCGTCCCGGGACTTGGCCTCGCCGAACAGATCGGTCAGCACCTTGGTGTCCCGGATCATCGGCGCCAGCCGGTCCTTCGAGAAGGTCTCGGCCGCGTCGTCCTTCGGGAACACGCCGAGCATCGGGCAGGGATCGACGTGGGCGAAGCGGCCGATGACGTTCTCGATGAGCGTCGTCTTGAGCAGCTGCGTGCACGCCATCAGGGTGATCTTGCTGACCCCGGGCTCGGTCGCCCAGAGCATCGGGCCGCGGGCGACCTCGACCCGCGACACGAAGAACTTGCCGCCGTTCGAGCTCTCCTTGCTGAGCTTCCGGTAGCGCTCCGCCCACTGCACCACGTCGAGGTTCGGTGGCGGGGTTAGGCCGCGCCGCCAGGACCGGCGCAGGCTGGTGGTGTCAGCCGGCCTCAGGGGTGCCGAGATCGGGTCTGCTGGGCTCGCCGAGTTCGGCGAGGTGCTGTTGGACATAGATGGCGAGGACCTGGGTCAGCGTCCGGGCATCGACCTTCAGCGCGTCCGCCATCTCGATGCCGACCCGGGCCGGCCAGGCGAGCCACGCGTCCCGAATCGCCCGGGCCTCATCGAAGAAGGCGGCCTCTGCCTCGGCGCGGTCGACCAGCTTGCCCTGCTTGGTCAGGTACTCCTGCCGGCGAAGCAGGCCGAGGTGGTTTTCCTTCCGCTGCGCCGCGGCGGCGAGCGAGAGGTTCGGGTTCTCCGGATCGAACTCCGGGGGTGGCTCCGCATCGCCGTCCGGCTCGGACCGGCTCGGCTGCGGGATCCCCTCCCCCGGGCCCGCCTTGCTCGGCCGCGGCGCCGGGCGCTCACGCGGATCAGGCTCGGCCCGAGAGATGGTGCGTATCGGCCGGTGTGTCGTGCCGCCCCGGTTGGTGGCGGGCCGCTGGTCGAGGTTCCATTCGGTGGCCTCGACGTCGACCCTGCCGTCCCCTGTCAGGGCGAGGAGGCCCTGGCCCTTCCACTTCGTGACGATCGCCTTCGAGACGCCGCGGTGCCGGGCGAACTCGGCCTGGGTCATCGTCGCGGCGGGGCGTTCACTCGGGGCGTTCACCGTTCACCGTTCACGGGTTTTGGCACCCTGGCGCTAGGAAACTCGGGGGCCCCGACCACCCGTATAGGTCCGGAGGCGCCAGGGGCCCTGACACTCGGGAATGGGGTGGGCGTCACCCTGGCTCAGGTCTCGGACGGGCTGAGATCGACCAGCAGCGCCTCGGTGATCTCGACCCGAGCAACTGTGTGGAGGTCGGCTTCCGACCCTACCCGGACCCTCGGAAGGTCTGCTTCTAGGCAATCTGATTGAGTGTGCCTGAACGGCCGAAGCTGGTCGATTGTGATCCGCACTCCTCCCGATCAGTTCGGGAGCAATCCCGCCTTCTGATAGCTCTCGATCAACGAGTCGAACAAATTGATGTCTGAGCGGCTTCGGGCCATGATCTGTGCTCCTGCAACAGCGGCATATATAGCACGGGCTCTCGACTCACTATCGGCCGGGTCAACTAATTGGGCATCAACCAGCTGCTTGCGTAGCCACGTCGTGTTGACATCAGCAAAAGCCTGAACTTCTTTTAATACAGGATCGGGCAACTCGTCATGTTCCGTAGCCATAAAGCTACTGAGGCACATACGATTATTGCGCTCCAGCGATAGGCGAAAAATGCCAGGATATTGCTTCAAAGCGTCAATCGGGCTCTGAGCGCCCATGGAAATAGCCTCAAGATCGCGCGCTATATCTTCCCAATAACGACGCGCTACCGCCTCGCCGAGGAGAGCCTTATTGGCGAAGTAGTAGTTGATGCTTGCGGCCTTGATGCCGACAGCCTCCGCGAGGTCGCGGAAATTGATGCCGCCATAGCCATAGGCCATCGCTGCATCCTTCGCGGCGGCTAGGATCGCCTCTCTCACGTTCGCCTTCAATGTCGCTGCCATCTCAACCTCCATCTGTCATATGGCAGACAGGGGTTGACAGCGCAAGATAGGGATCCTAGCTTCCTACCTGTCATCTGACAGACAGACGATCCCCTCCGGAAAGCGAGACGACGATGTCCGACAAGCTCAAGCTCTTCACCTCTCCCTCGGCCTTCCCGAACCCGCAGCGCCTGCGGATCT
>JAEWKL010000594.1 GCA_023386115.1 Pseudomonadota bacterium | reverse complement strand
CGCCGGGGAGGCGTTCGCGGAGCCCGACGCCGCCGCGCGGGCGGAGCTGGCGGCCGAGCATTACGAGGGGCTCATCGCCCTCTACGGCGCCCGAATGGGCGTGCGCCACGCCCGCAAGCACCTGGCGGCCTATGCCGACCATGCCGGCGGGCTGTCCGCCCCCGAGCGGACCCGGCTTCTCACCACCACCGACCCGGCCGAGGCCGCGCGGCTCCTGCGGCGCGCCTTCGAGGCACCGGCCGCACGGCCTGAGCATCAGGCCGCATGAGGATGAGCGATGCGCCCGCACCCCCTGCCGCCCGGACCCGGAAGACCTCGCCGATGAGCGCCCCGACGAGCGAGATGATCATCAACGCCCTGCCGCTGCCCGTCCTGACCATCGGCCCGGACGAGCGCATCCTCCAGGTCAACATGGCGGCGGAGCACTTCTTCGACTATTCGCGCCGGATGATGCAGCGCCAGCGCCTGCGCGACATCATCCCGTTCTCCTCGCCGATCATCGCCCTGGTGAACGAGGTGCGCCGGCGCCGGGCCAGCGTCAGCGAGTACCGGGTCGAGCTCGCCTCGCCGCGCACCGGCATCGAGCGCAGCGTCGACGTGTTCGCGACCCATCTCGACGACGACCTCGTGGTGCTGATGCTCCAGGAGCGCACCATCGCCGACAAGATGAACCGCCAGCTCACCCACCGGGGCGCCGCCCGCTCGATGGTGGCGCTCGGCGCGATGCTGGCCCACGAGATCAAGAACCCGCTCGCCGGCATCCGCGGCGCCGCCCAGCTCCTCGAGCAGTCGGCAGCCGAGGACGACCGGCTGCTGACCCGGCTGATCTGCGACGAATCCGACCGGATCGTGCGCATCGTCGAGCGGATGGAGTTGTTCGGCGACGAGCGCCCGGTGGAGCGCGGGCCCGTCAACGTCCACGGCGTCCTCGACCAGGTGAAGCGTTCGGCCCAGTCGGGCTTCGCCCGCCACATCCGCTTCGTCGAGAACTACGACCCCTCGCTGCCGCCGGTGCTCGGCAACCGCGACCAGCTGATCCAGGTCATCCTCAACCTCGTCAAGAATGCCGCCGAGGCCATCGGCGCCGACGCGGTCGACGGCGAGATCATCCTCTCGACCGCCTTCCGCACGGGCCTGCGCCTCCAGGTGCCGGGCTCGCGCGAGCGGGTGAGCCTGCCGATCGAGGTCGCGGTGCGCGACAACGGCCCGGGCGTCTCGGCCGAGCTGCTGCCGGACCTGTTCGACCCCTTCGTCACCACCAAGGCGCAAGGGTCGGGCCTCGGCCTGGCGCTGGTCGCCAAGATCGTCGGCGACCATGGCGGCATCGTCGAGTGCGACCCCGCCCCCCGCCGCACCACCTTCCGCGTCCTCCTGCCGATGTCGCACGCCCGCGACGGGCGCGAATCCTCCGCCGAGACCGAGTGAGCGCATGCCGAACGGACACATCATCGTGGCGGACGACGACGCCGCCATCCGCACCGTGCTCAACCAGGCGCTGTCGCGCGCCGGCTACGAGGTCCGCTCGACCGGCAACGCCGCCACCCTGTGGCGCTGGGTGGCGCAGGGCGAGGGCGACCTCGTCATCACCGACGTGGTGATGCCCGACGAGAACGCCTTCGACCTCCTGCCGCGCATCAAGCGGGTGCGGCCGGACCTGCCGATCATCGTGATGAGCGCGCAGAACACCTTCATGACGGCGATCCGGGCCTCGGAGCGCGGCGCCTACGAGTACCTGCCGAAGCCCTTCGACCTGAAGGAACTGACGGCGATCGTCGGCCGGGCCCTGTCGCGCCCGCGCGGCCACGCGGTGCCCGGCGCTCCCCCTGAGAACGAGGACATCCCGCTCGTCGGCCGCTCGCCGGCGATGCAGGAGATCTACCGCTCGCTGGCGCGGCTGATGCCGACCGACCTGACGGTGATGATCACCGGCGAATCCGGCACCGGCAAGGAACTGGTGGCGCGCGCCCTCCACGATTACGGAAGGCGCCGCTCCGGGCCGTTCGTGCCGGTCAACATGGCGGCGATTCCCCGCGACCTGATCGAATCCGAGCTGTTCGGCCACGAGAAGGGCGCCTTCACGGGCGCCACCGCCCGCTCGGCCGGCCGCTTCGAGCAGGCCGAGGGCGGGACGCTGTTCCTCGACGAGATCGGCGACATGCCGATGGAGGCCCAGACCCGGCTGCTCCGCGTCCTCCAGCAGGGCGAGTACACCACCGTCGGCGGCCGCGTGCCGATCAAGACCAACGTCCGCATCATCGCGGCGACGAACAAGGACCTCAGGGTCTCGATCCAGCAGGGCATCTTTCGCGAAGACCTGTTCTTCCGCCTCAACGTCGTTCCCTTGCGCCTGCCGGCCCTGCGCGAGCGCTCCGAGGACGTGCCGGACCTGGTCCGCCACTTCTTCGTGCTGGTCGAGCGCGAGGGCCTGACGCGCAAGCAGCTCGACGGCGACGCGATGGAGAAGCTCAAGCGCTACCGCTGGCCCGGCAACGTGCGCGAACTCGAGAACCTGGTACGGCGCCTGGCGGCGCTCTACCCGCAGGAGACGATCACCGGTCCGGTGATCGAGGCCGAGCTCGACACCCTGCCGCTGGCCGCCCCCGCCCAAGGGGGAACGGGGCGCAAGGGGGGTACGGAATCCGAGGGCCTGTCGGCAGCGGTGGAGCGCCACCTGTCGGAGTACTTCTCAGGCTACCGGGACACCCTGCCGCCGCCCGGCCTCTATCACCGCATCCTGCGCGAGATCGAGGGCCCGCTGATCGGAGCGGCGCTGGCGGCGACCCGCGGCAACCAGATCCGCGCCGCGGAACTGCTCGGCGTGAACCGCAACACCCTGCGCAAGAAGGTCCGCGACCTCGACCTCCAGGTCTTTCGCACCCCGCGCTGAGCCGGACATGCCCGTGGACAACGGACGCATCCTCTTGCGGCATTCCGACGCATTCGGACGCATCGTGCCGCATGCGAGGGTGCGAACCAGGATAATCCGGCAAGGCCGGATGGCGGACGGACCGGCTTGGCCCGTTTTGGTCCTGTCCGCCGCGCGCCCCTCCGCCGCCAGAAATGCTGAGAGATCCCGCCGACACCGGCGCCGATGCGGTTTCGGCTCCGGTTCCACGGCGACATCGCCCAGTGAAAAGCGGTTGTTTGCGCCGCCAGATCGCACAACCTCAAGTGGAAAATGCATCTCCTGCCGCTGGGACATCACGCCTCGTCTTGCGAAGACATGGCGCGATCATGGGGCAGCGTGACCTTGGCCGATCTTCCGGCGCCGCATCACGGTCTCGACCGGTCATGGTCCAGCGCGACGCCCGCACAGTGAGTGCCTGGATTGGATCTCACTGGGCCGATCAAGCGGCCCGCAGCGTATCGGATCGTTGTTTATATCAGTTATGAAGTGATGAGCGGGATGGCCCGGACATCCCACCATCGTGCCGCCGAGCCCCCTCGACTTCCCCTGTAAGTCCATGATCGACAAGGATTTTTTCACGCAGACCGCGCCCCGCCGGGGGCTTCGTCCCGGGCCGTGGCCCGCCGCATCGGCCAATCTGCGTGACCTTGGGGAACAGGACAGAGCTAATGCAGTGCCGACTCTTGTGTTGATCGAGACACCTTGCAGTTGACGGAGACTGGCGTAACATCCATCACCTGTGACGGGGGCCGCACTTCTCGAGGATCGCAATGAGTTCAGCTGACCACGTCGAAACGCCTCAGATGATCGGCCTGGTGTCCGATATTGTGTCGGCCTACGTGTCGAACAACAGCGTGCCGGTGGGCGAGCTGTCGAGCCTGATCCGCAGCGTCCATGAGGCGGTGGCTCGGCTCGGCTCGGCTGTCCCGGCGGAGCCGGAGCGGCTGACGCCGCCGGTGCCGATCAAGAAGACCGTCACGCCCGACTACCTGATCAGCCTGGAGGACGGGCGCCGGTACCGGACGCTGAAGCGCCACCTGGCCGGGCGCGGGCTCACCCCCGAGCAGTACCGCCAGAAATGGGGCCTGCCGCCGGACTACCCGATGGTCGCCGCCAACTATGCCGCCCAGCGCTCCGAGCTCGCCAAGAGCATCGGGCTCGGCCAGAAGCCGGTGGTTCGCCGCCCGCGCTCGAACCAGGCCGCCTGAGGGCTTAACCCAGAGGTCGCCCGACCCGAAGGTCGCCCGTTCCGAGGGCCACCGATCGGAGGGTCCATCGCCCGGGCCGGACGGCGTGACCGCCGGCCCCGATTGCCGCCTCGCCCGCATCCGTATTAATTTCGCCACACTGTAGTGGCCTTGCACCACGGATGCTGTTCACACGTCGCCCCCGGGCTCTCGCGCCCCCCTCCGGCGCGGCCGGCCATACGAGCAGGCCGGTCCCGCCCGGACCGGCTCAGGACGCCGCGCCGCGGGGTCCGGGCTGGTTCGGCGCCCTGGCGGTCATCGTCGCCCTGGCGCTGGCACTCGCCACCTTCCTGATCCTGGTCGGCGCCACCGCGATCGCGCCGACCCATACCGTGGTGGTGGCGCTGCTCCTGAGCAACGTCGTCCTGGTGCTGCTGCTCGTCGTGGTCATCGCCTGGGAGGCGCGGGTCTTCCTGCGCGCCCGACGGACCAACGCGGCGGCGGCCCGGCTCCACACCCGCATCGTCGGCCTGTTCAGCCTGATCGCGACCCTGCCGACGGTGCTGCTCGCCGTGGTGGCGTCGATCACCCTGGAGCGCGGCCTGTCGCCCTGGTTCTCCGACCGGATGCGCAACGTCGTGCTGATGTCTGTCGACGTGGCCGATGCCTACCTGACCAACCAGTGCCAGAGCCTTGCCCGCGAGGCCCGCATCCTCTCCGACGACCTCACCCGGGCGCGGCCCGCCTTCGACGTCGAGCGGGCCTGGTTCGAGAACTTCCTGACGGCGCGGGCCGCCTCGCTCGGCCTGCCGATCGCCCGGATCATGCGCTCGCCGACCGAGACCGTGGCGCGGGCCAATATCGACATCCTCAAGGACCCGCCGCTCCCGTCCGCCAACGACTTCGACGAGGCGGCGAAATCCGCCGACGCCACCTGCCTGCTGCCGCGGGAGGGGCGGGTCTTCGGCACGCTGATGAAGCTGCCGGCCTATGACGACGCCTTCCTCCTGGTCGAGCGCGAGGTGACGCGGCTCGCGGTCGAGTTCCCGGGGGTGTCGCGCGCCGCCGCGACCGAGTTCCTGACCATCGATGCCGGGCGGCGCAGCGTGCAGATCGCCTTCGCGACGATGTTCGCGCTGATCGCCCTGATCGCGCTGCTCTCGGCGGTGTGGTTCGGGCTCAACTTCGCCAACCGCTTCGTGGCGCCGATCCGCCGGCTGATCAATGCCGCCGACCAGGTGGCATCGGGCAACTACTACGCCCAGGTCCCGTTCCGGAAGACGGAGGGCGACCTGCAGCACCTGGGCGAGAGCTTCAACAAGATGACCCAGGAGCTCAGCCGCCAGCGCGCCACCCTGATCGAGCAGAGCGAGCAGATCGACAGCCGCCGCCGCTTCACCGAGGCGGTGCTGGCCGGGGTGCCGGCGGGCGTGATCGGCGTCGACGGGCGCGGGGTCATCACCATCGCCAACCCCTCGGCCGAGCGGATGCTCGGGCGCGCCGCTTCCGACCTCGTCGGCCAGCCCCTGGAGGCGGTGATGCCGGAGCTCGGCGCCCTGCCGGGGGATTCCCGCGCCCGCCCGACCCAGCAGCAGATCCAGATCGCCCGCAACGGCCGCGAGCGCACGATCGACGTGCGCACCACGAGCGAGCAGTCGCAGGACGGCGACCGCGGCTACGTCGTCACCCTCGACGACATCACCGACCTGGTGAGCGCGCAGCGCACCTCGGCCTGGGCCGACGTCGCCCGCCGCATCGCCCACGAGATCAAGAACCCGCTGACCCCGATCCAGCTCTCGGCCGAGCGCATCCGCCGCAAGTACGGCAAGGTCATCACCGCCGACAAGGAGGTGTTCGAGCAGTGCGTCGCCACGATCGTGCGCCAGGTCGATGACATCAAGCGGATGGTGGACGAGTTCTCGTCGTTCGCGCGGATGCCCAAACCCGCCATCGCCCGCAACGACCTGACCGAGATCGTGAAGCAGAACCTGTTCATGATGCGGGTGGCCCACCCGGACGTGACCTTCACGCTGGAGGAGGGCGCGACCCGCGTCAGCGCCGCCTTCGACACGCGCCTCCTGTCCCAGGCGATCACCAACATCCTCAAGAACGCCGTCGAGGCGGTGCAGGCGGTGCCGGAGGACGTCCGGGGCGAGAGCCTGATCGCCGTGCGCCTCTACGAGGAGGGCGAGGCCGCGGTGATCGAGATCACCGATACCGGCAAGGGATTCCCCCAGGAAGGGCGCCAGCGGCTGCTCGAACCCTATATGACCACCCGCGAGGGGGGCACGGGCCTCGGATTGGCGATCGTGAGCAAGGTCTTGGAAGAGCACGGCGGCGGCATCGAGCTGAACGACAACCCGCGCGGGCGCGGCGGGCAGGTGCGCATGCGGGTCCTCAGGGAGGTGC
>JAEWKL010000593.1 GCA_023386115.1 Pseudomonadota bacterium | reverse complement strand
GCCGCGCACCCCGCCGCAGCGGCGGACGCGCCCGCCCACCACGGCCATCACCCGCCCGGCGACCCCGCAGGGCGTGGCCGACGACGCGCGCCTGCGCCCCACCGTGCAGATCCCGGTCTCGGGGCTCCCCGACCTCGTCGGGGCGACGCCCCTGCTGCGCCGGCGCACGATCGATCCCCTCGACCCGTACGGACCGCTCGGCATCCGGGTCGGCGGCCTCACCCTGTTCCCGGCCCTCCAGCAGAGCGTCGGCTACGATTCCAACCCCGACCGCTCGGTCCTTCGCCGCGGCTCGATGGCCCTGCGCAGCCAGGGCGAGCTGCGCGTCGAGAGCGACTGGTCGTCCCACGCGCTCACCGGCGAGGCGCGCTTCGGCTATTTCGACTATCCGGACAACCGCAACGCCAACCGGCCGGACGGCGACGGGGCGATGCGCCTGCGCCTCGACGTCGCCCGCGACACCAAGGTCGAGGTCGAGGGCCGCTACGCCCTCTCGACCCAGCGCGCCGGCAGCCCGGACCTGAACGCCCAGGTCCGCGACCGGCCGCTCGTCGCCGCGTATGGCGGCACGATCGGGGCGACGCAGGCCTTCAACCGGCTGCAGGTCACGGTGGCGGGCCTCGTCGACCGCCAGACCTTCGAGAACGCCCAGCTCGCCGACGGCACCCTCCTGCGCCAGGACGACCGCAACGCCAATCAGTACGGCCTGCGCCTGCGCACCGGCTACGAGATCCGCCCGGGCTTCACCCCCTTCGTCGACACCCTTCTCGACACGCGGGTCCACGATGTCGCGGTCGACCAGTCGGGCCTGCGGCGCGATTCCGACGGCGTGACCGTGCGCGCCGGGACCAGCTTCGAGTTCAGCCGGCTGCTGGCCGGCGAGGTCTCGGGCGGCTACCTGTCGCGCCACTACGCCGACAGCCGCCTGCGCGACGTCACGGGCCCGGTGATCGACGGCTCGGTGACCTGGGCGGCGACCGCCCTCACCTCGCTGCGGCTCGGCGCCTCGACCGGCGTGATCGAGACCATCGTACCGGGCGCGAGCGGCATCCTCACCCGCACCGCCGTCGCCGAGCTGACCCACGACCTGCGCCGCAACCTGCGCCTGACCCTCACCGGCACGCTGATCAGCAACGACTACCAGGGCACCAGCATCCGCGAGCAGGGCTACAGCGCCGGCGTCAAGCTCGATTACCGCCTCAACCGCTGGCTCGGCTTCCGAGCGAGCTACGCCCGCGAATTGCTGAGCAGCACGGCGGTCGGGTCGAGCTATCATTCGGATACGTACCTGGTCGGGGTGCGGGTCAATCCGTAACCGGACCTCTCCCTGCGACACGCGCGCCGCGCAACCCGGACCGCCCTCCCCCGGTTTCATCCCATCGAGACCCCGGTCGTCGAGGGAGGGCGTGTCCGCGCGATGACGAGAGCGTTCCGGCCCGAGCGCATCTTCCTGGTCACCAGCCTGGTGCTGACCATCGCGGCGGCGGTGGCGCTCTACGTGCTGCAGGCGACCACGCTCACCATCGCGGTGGCGCCGCGGGACGGCACCGAGCCGGCGCTGATCCGCGCCTATGCGGAGGCCCTGCAGACCACCCGCAAGAGCGTCCGCCTGCGCATCCTGCCCTTCGACGACGTGCGCGAGAGCGCCAAGGCGCTGGAGCAGGGACGTGCCGACCTCGCCGTGGTGCGGCCGGACGTCGACCTGCCGGCGAACGGCCTGACGCTGGCGATCCTGCGCGACCAGGCGATGCTGATCGCCTCGCCGGCGCCCTCCGGCATCACGACCTTCCCGAACCTCGCCCGCAAGCGCCTCGGCATCGTGGCCCATCGCGACGCCGATCTGTGGCTGCTCAAGAGCCTGATGGGCTATTACGGCCTCGCCCTGCAGGAGGGTGGCACCGGCCCGATCCCGGCCGGTCAGGTGCGGCTCGTGCCGCTCGCCGAGGAGGATCTCGCCGCCGCCTTCGCGCAGAAGCGCATCGACGCGGTGGTGGCGGTGATCGCGCCCGCCGCCCCGATGGCGCTCCGCCTCGTCGGCACGGTCCAGGCGGCGAGCCGGACCCGCAAGGTCGATTTCGTCGGCGTCGAGGACGGGCCGGCGATCATCGAGCGCCTGCCCCGGCTCCAGGCGGTGACGGTGCCGGCCGGCCTGTTCGGCGGCAGCCCGAAGGTGCCCGAGGAGGAGGTGAAGACCGTCGGCGCGTCCTACCGGCTGATGGCCAAGGCCTCGATGAGCCGGACCGTGGCGGCGGACGTGACGCAGCACCTGTTCGAATTGCGCTCGCGCCTCTCCGACGCGACGCCGGCGGCGGACTACGTCGCGGCGCCGGCCTACGAGACCACCGCCGAGGCGACGAGCGCCCGGCTGCCGATCCATCCCGGCGCCATCGACTATTACGAGCGCGAGCAGCAGGGCTTCATCGAGCGTTACGGCGACTGGATCTACCTGCTGGCGGTACTCGGCGGCGGCTTCGGCTCGGCGCTGGCCTGGCTGCGCCAGCGCCTGCGGCGCCTGCGGCGCGAGCGCATCGACGTGGTGATGGACCGCCTGCTCGAGATCCTGGCCGAGGCCCGCCGGGCCGATCCCGCCGGCCTCGACGCGCTGACGGGCGAGGTCGACACCCTCGCCGCCGACGTGGTGCGCTACACCCGCGAGCGCGAGACCGACACCCGCACCATGGCGGCGGTGATGATCGCGATCGAGACCGCCCGCTCCACCATCGCGGATTGCCGCCGCATGGCCGGCGAGGCGGTGCCGCCGCGGCCCACCTTCCGGCTCAGCGCGGCGGAGTGACCCCAGCCAGCACCTTCCGACATGTCCGTCGGTGCTGGCTGAGCCCGAACAGGCGCCGGCGCCGATGCGTCAAACGCCGATGCATCGGCGCCCTGGTCGCGATGCCTACCGCACCAGCGCCAGCGGCGCGCCGGACTTCGACAGGGCCCCGTCCATGGCGCCGCCGGCCGGACGCAGGCGCGCCGCGACGGG
>JAEWKL010000243.1 GCA_023386115.1 Pseudomonadota bacterium | reverse complement strand
CCGGCGATGTTGCCCGTCACCTCGCCGGTGCCGGCCGCCGCCTGGGAGACGTTGCGCACGATCTCCTGCGTCGCCGCGCCCTGCTCCTCCACCGCCGCCGCGATCGAGGTCGCCACGCCCGAGATCTCCTCGATCCGCGCCGTGATCCCGCTGATCGCGCCCGCCGCATGGCCCGTCGAGGCCTGGATCGCCGCGATCTGGCTGGTGATCTCCTCGGTCGCCTTCGCGGTCTGGCCGGCGAGCTCCTTCACCTCGGCCGCCACCACCGCGAAGCCGCGGCCCGCCGCCCCGGCGCGCGCCGCCTCGATCGTGGCGTTGAGCGCCAGCAGGTTGGTCTGCGCGGCGATCGACGAGATCAGCCCGACCACGTCGCCGATGCGGGCGGTGGCCTCGGTCAGCGCACGGACCTGATGCGCGGTCTGCCCGGCTTCCGCCACCGCCGCCCGGGCGAGCCGGGCCGAGCCGTCGACCTGCCGGCCGATCTCCTGGACCGAGGCGCCGAGCTCCTCGGCCGCCGCCGCGACGGTCTCGACGTTGGACGCAGCCTCCTCGGCTGCGGCGGCCACGGCGGTGGACTGGGCTGCGGTCTGGGTCGCGGTGGCGGTCATGGTCTGGGCAGTCCCTGTGAGCTCGCCCGAAGCCGACGCGACGGTGGCGACGACGCTGGTGATCGAGGCCTCGAAGCCCTGGATCAGCTCGTTCAGCGAAGCGGCGCGGCGCATCCGGCGCAGTTCCTCGGCCTCGCTCTCGCCCCGCAGGCGCTCGCGCTCGATCGCGTTGTCGCGGAAGACGAGCACGGCGCGGGCCATCGCCCCGACCTCGTCGCGCCGCGCGGCCTCCGGCACCGCGAGGTCGGTGCGCCCGTCCGCCAGGGTTCCCATCACGGCGCGCAGGCGCTCCATCGGTCGCACCACCGAGCGGACGATCAGGAGCGAGGCGGCGCCGAGGACTAGCACGATGACGAGGCCGGCGACGGCCAGGCGCTCGATCTGGGCCACGATCATCTCGCGCAGGTCGCTGACATACTCGCTGACGCCGATGTAGAAGCCGAAGGGCGCGTAGTAGCGAAAGAGCCCGATCTTCGGCACGGCCGCCGTCGCGCCCTCCGGGACCCAGGTGTAGCGGAACGTCGCCACGCCGTCCCGCGCCGCCCGGGGCATGACGTCGGCGACATAGCGGAAGCCGGTCGAATCGGTCACGCCCATGAGGTTGCGGCCGACCACCTTCGCCGCCGGGTGGGCGATCACGGTGCCGGTGGCGTCGTTGACGAACAGGTAGTTGTCGCGCCCGTGCCGCATCGCCGCGATGTCGGCGAGCGCCGCCTCCCGGGCCGCCGCCTCGCTCAACTCGGCCTTGTCCACCTTCTGCCGGTAGCGCTCGACGATGTTGGCGGCGGCCTCGGTGATGAGCGCCATGCGCTCGACACGCTGCGCCACCATCGCCTCGTACTGATAGGTGAGCGCGATTCCGCCCAGGGCGACCAGGCTCAAGGTCGCGAGCACGATCAGCAGGGCGAACTTGCGGGGAAGGGTGAGCACGAACATGAAACGGCCGCTCCGGATCCGGTCCTCACCGGATGTCCCGTTGGACCTAGAGGCTCGGTCGTGAACACCCGGTATACATTGTCATCGCTTGAAACGACGAGCGCTCGATCACGAAGATCTTGCCCTTGCGGCACCGACCGAGCCCGACGGTCCAAACGCCGCCAGCTTGACCGTGCGAGGGCCGGCCGAGGATGGGAGCCGGACGTTCCCGACGCCTCTGATCGTCCTTACCTCGCCGGTACGGGCAGGTCGCCAAGGTCTCCAATTCAGACGGCCCGGCGCTTGGATTCATTTGCTATCGTCCGCTGCAATGGCGACCATAGCCGGCTGTCTATTGGGCGATGCTCCCCGCGGCGCGGGTCCTCACGCTGTGCGCGAGGGGCTGCTTGCGGGTCAGCGTTCGCGCCGGTAGTGCAGGGCGACCGCACCATTGCGGAGCGGCTTCGCCGAGACCAGGGCGAGCCGTCGCGTACTGGGCAGCCCGCCCTGGTACAAGGTCGGGCCGTGGCCGGCGATCCTGGGGTGGACGAGGAACTTGTACTCATCGATCAGGTCCAGACGGTCCAGCTCAGTCGCGAGCTTGCCGCTGCCGAGGAGTACGCCCGCCGGAGTCGCGTCCTTGAGACTCTGTACGCTTGTTCGCAGGTCGTCGGCGATGTGGTGGCTGTTGGTCCAAGGGAAGTCCTTTCGCGTCGACGAAACCACGTATTTCGTCTTGGCCTCCAACTTGATCGCCCACTCACGGATCGCTGGCGGTGCGTCCACATCGCCGCGAGCGACCGCCGGCCAGTAGCTCTCCATCATCTCGTAGGTGATGCGGCCCCACAGCATCGCCCCACGCTCGTCCATCAGGCGGGTGAAGAGTGCGTGCGTCTCATCGTCGGCAATTCCCTCCTGGTGGTCGATGCAGCCATCCAGGGTGACGTTGATACTGAAAGTCAACAATCCCATGGGGTGAGCCTATGCCACGCGCCCTAAAAGGCATAGGGCGCTTTGCTCGCGGTTGACGCTCAAATTCCACGGTGGGCCGCAAGCGGCCGTCACATACGCAAGCGGCTGGAAGCTTTGACTAGGCGGCTCCGGCCCGCAGCGCGCCGCGCCGGCGCGTCACCACCGCGGCCGCGGCCGGATCCCCACCGCGGGCGAGGGCCAGCACCATGCCGGTGAAGATCTCCTGCAATGCCGTCGTCGAGAGCCGGCCTTCCGGCTTGTACCAGGTGCAGATGCCCGACAGCATGGCCAGGATCGCCAGCGTCGCCATCCGCGTGTCGGCGAGCCGGAACTCTCCGGTGGCGCAGCCGTGGTCGAGGATGTCGCCGAGCTTGCGCTCGTAGTCGCGCCGCATCGCCACCACGGCGGCGAGGTTGTCCGGCTCCAGGCTGCGCAGCTCCGAGTAGCAGATGAAGACCTCCTGCGGCCGCTCGACGTGGTAGGCGACGTGGAACGCGGTGAACCGGGTCAGCCGCGCCTCGCCGCTGCCCTCGGGCAGCAACGCCGCATCGAGGGCGGCGTGCAGGTCGAGCATGTGCCCGCGGATGAGGTCGAACAGGAATTCCTGCTTGTTGCGAAAATAGTTGTAGAGCGAGCCCTGCTGGATGCCGACCTCGGCTGCGAGCTGGCGCAGGCTCATGGCGGCGTAGCCGTGGGTGGCGATGAGGGCGAGCCCCGCCCGCCGGATGGCCTCCTCGGTCCGCGGTCCCGACGAGCCTGCGATACGCGCCATGCTGGCCCCTAACCCTGCCCTTACGGGGTCCCCGACCCCACGACTTTCGTCGCGCCAGTGTAGCACTTGACGCTCGGAAAAAAACAGTCGAACGTATTTTCAAGGCGGATGACCGGGATGCATACCCGGTATCCGCGCATGGCAGAGCGGCGCCGGACACGAGCGCGGCCGCCACCCTCAGGGGGAGGATCAGGCGTGGCGGAAACCCTCGCGGTTCGCCAGATCTCGTTGCGCTTCGGCGGCGTCAAGGCGCTGACGGATGTCAGCTTCGCGGTCGAGAAGGGCGAACTCTTTTCGATCATCGGCCCCAACGGTGCCGGCAAGACCTCGATGATCAACTGCATCTCGGGCCGCTACCGGCCGTCCGAGGGCCAGATCCTGCTCGATGGGCGCGACATCACGAAGGCGACGCCGAACCAGCGCCCGAAGCTCGGCATCGGCCGCACCTTCCAGAATCTCGCGCTCTTTCACCACATGAGCGTGCTCGACAACATCCTGGTCGGGCGCCACCACCTGATGCGCAACAACTTCGTCACCGGCTCGCTCTACTGGCTGCCCGGTGTCCAGAGCGAGGAGCTGGCGCATCGCCGCCGGGTCGAGGAGATCATCGATTTCCTCGACCTCCAGGCCTACCGCAAGGCGCCGGCCGGCACCCTCTCCTACGGCCTGCGCAAGCGGGTCGAGCTCGCCCGCGCCATGGCGCTGGAACCCAAGCTGATCCTCCTCGACGAGCCGATGGCCGGCATGAACCTCGAGGAGAAGGAGGACATGGCCCGCTACATCGTCGACCTCAACGAGGAGTTCGGCATGACCGTCGTGATGATCGAGCACGACATGGGCGTGGTCATGGACATCTCGCACCGGGTGATGGTGCTCGATTTCGGCCGCCGCATCGCGCTCGGCCGCCCCGAGGCGGTTTTGGCCGATCCGCACGTGCGGAAAGCCTATCTGGGCGAGGAGGACGACGAGCCGCCCGCGACCCTTCCGGCAAGGGCGGTGTCGTGATGACCGATTTCGCCAAGCGGGCGCAGAGCGCCGACACCTTCCCGAAGCTCCTGCGCCTCAACGCCGCCGAGCACCCGCACGAGGTCGCGCTGCGGGAAAAGATCTTCGGGCTGTGGCGCCCGACCACCTGGGCCGAGTACCACGCCCGCACCCGCGCCTTCGCGCTCGGCCTGTCGGATCTCGGCATCGATGGCGGCGACGTCGTCGGGCTCATCGGCGACAACCGGCCCGACTGGGTGGCGGGCGAGATCGCCGCCCATGCGCTCGGCGCCCTGTCGCTCGGCCTCTACCGCGACGCGCTCGAGGACGAGGTGCAGTACCTCCTCGCCTTCGCTGAGGTGAAGGCGGTGATCGCCGAGGACGAGGAGCAGGTCGACAAGCTCCTCAACCTCGCCGACGGCGTGCCGAGCTTGCGCCACATCGTGTTCTGCGACCCCCGCGGGATGCGCAAATACGACGACCCGCGCCTGATCTCGGCGGAGGCGCTCGCCGCCAAGGGCGAGGCGTTGCACGCGGCCGATCCCGGCCTCTACGACCGGATGGTCGACGCGACCCAGGCTGAGGCGGTGGCGATCCTCTGCACCACGTCCGGCACCACGGCGCGGCCGAAGCTCGCGATGCTGAGCGGGGGGCGGGTCCTGCGCCACTGTGCCCGCTACCTCGCCGCCGACCCCAAGGGGCCGGAGGACGATTACGTCTCGGTGCTGCCGCTGCCCTGGATCATGGAGCAGGTCTACGCGCTCGGCCAGGCATTGCTGTCTCGCATGAAGGTCAACTTCGTCGAGGATGCCGACACCCTGATGCACGACTTCCGGGAGATCGCCCCGACCTTCGTGCTCTTCGCCCCCCGCGTCTGGGAGGCGGTCGCCGCCGACGTGCGCGCCCGGATGATGGACGCTTCCCCCTTCAAGCGCGCCCTCTACGAGCGCGGCATGAGGATGGGGCTCGAGGCCCTCGACAAGGGCACGCGCTCAGGCGCCGCCGACGCCCTGCTGTTCCGGGCGCTTCGCGACCGCCTCGGCTTCACGCGGCTCACCTCGGCCGCCACTGGCGGCGCGGCGCTCGGCCCCGACACGTTCCGGTTCTTCCGCGCCATGGGCGTCCCCTTGCGCCAGCTCTACGGCCAGACCGAGACGCTCGGCGCCTATACCCTGCACCGCGCCGCGACGGTCGATTTCGACACGGTCGGCGTGCCCTTCGACGACAGCATCGAGATCCAGGTGCTCCATCCCGACCGCAACGGCATCGGCGAGGTGCTGGCGCGCCACGCCAACATGTTCCACGGCTACTACAAGGCCGATCCCAACGCCCCGAGCGACGTGCGCGACGGATGGATGCACACGGGCGACGCCGGCTACGTCGACAAGAAGGGCGAGCTGGTCGTCATCGACCGGATCAAGGACCTCGCCGTCAATGCCCATGGCGAGCGCTTCTCGCCGCAATACATCGAGAACAAGCTCAAGTTCAGCCCTTACGTCGCCGAGGCGGTGATCCTGGGCGCCGGGCGCGAGTACCTGGCGGCACTGATCTGCATCCGCTACGCGGTCGTGGCGAAGTGGGCCGAGAAGAACCGCATCGCCTTCACCACCTATTCCGACCTCGCGTCGAAGCCGGCGGTGATCGAGCTGATCCGTGCCGAAGTCGAGCGGGTGAATGCCGGGCTCACGGACGTCCAGCGCGTCGCCAAGTTCGTGCTCCTCTACAAGGAGCTCGACGCCGATGACGGCGAATTGACCCGCACCCGCAAGGTCCGCCGCGGCGTCATCAACGAGAAGTATTCGGACCTGATCGACACGATCTATGCTGGCGCGCCGAGCTACCGGGTCGATACGGTGATCCGCTTCCAGGACGGCACGACGCAACGCATCCGCACCACCCTGCCGGTGATCGACCTCACGGCGGCCCCCGCCACCCTCGCCGCCGAATAGGGCTTCTTGTGGCCATGAACACCCACCTGCTGCTCCAGCTCGTCGTCAACGGGCTGATCGTCGGCGCCCTCTACGGCGTGGTCGCGATGAGCTTCGTCCTGATCTACAAGGCGAGCCAGGTCGTGAACTTCGCGCAAGGAGAATTCCTGCTCATCGGTGCCTGGGTGTGCTGGTGGCTGCTCACCACCTACCAGCTGCCGTTCCTGGTCGGCATGGCCGTCACCTTCGCGTTCATGCTGGTCTTCGGCATCGCCCTCCAGGTGGTGGTGCTGCGGCCCTTGATCGGCGAGCCGATCATCTCGGTCATCATGGTGACGATCGGCCTGTCGATCTTCTTCCAGGCCCTGTGCAAGTGGCTGTTCGGCGTCTTCGCCCAGCCCTTCCCACCGATCTTCTCCACGCAATCGGTGTCGTTCCTCGGCCTCGAGATCCAGACCGTGTACCTGATGAGCCTCGGGATCTCGGTCGCCATGATGGCGGGCTTCGCCTGGTTCTTCCGCTACTCGAAGCATGGGCTGGCGATGCGGGCGACCGCCTTCAACCAGCAGGTGGCCCAATCCCTCGGCATCTCGGTGCGCAACGTCTTCGCTCTCGCCTGGGCGATCTCCGCGGTCGTCTCGTCGGTCGCCGGCATCGTGGTCGGCATCGTCAACGGCGTGTCCTCGGCCCTGTCGCTCTACGGCATCAAGGTCTTCCCGGCGGTGATCCTCGGCGGGCTCGACTCGGTCGTCGGCGCGGTGATCGGCGGCCTGGTGATCGGGGTGCTGGAGAACGTCGCGCAATACGTCGACGGCCAGTACCTGCACTGGGGCAACCTCTACGAGATCGTTCCCTTCTACGTCCTGGTGGTGATCCTGATGATCAAGCCCTACGGCCTGTTCGGCACCCGCGACATCGAGCGCGTCTGATGGCGACCCAGAGCCTGATCCCCGCCGGCGACTACCGCTCGACCTATGCCGCCGACACCACCATCTTCCCGACCGCCGGCAGCCGCTACGCGGTCTGGGCGGGGCTGGCGCTCCTCTGCCTCGCCCCGCTGGTGCTCGATCGCTACTGGCTCAGCCTGCTGATCCAGATCGGCTACTTCGCGGTCGCGGCTCTGGGCTTGAACATCCTGGTCGGCTTCACCGGCCAGATCTCGATCGGGCACGCCGCCTTCTTCGGCTTCGGCGCCTTCGCCTCCGCCTGGCTGTCGAACAATTACGGCATCCCGGTCTTCTTCGCGATCCCGCTCGCCGGCGTGATGACGACGGCGATCGGGCTGATCTTCGGCCTGCCGGCGGCCCGGCTCAAAGGCCTCTACCTCGCCATCGCGACGCTCGCCGCGCAGTACATCCTGCAGGACTTCTTCGCCCGGGCGAACTGGTTCACCGGTGGTGTGGCCGGCACGGCGGCGGACGCCTTCTCGATCTTCGGCTTCGCCTTCGACACCGACCACCGCTACTTCTACGTCGTGCTGGCCTACCTGGTGCTGACCTTCGTGCTCGCCACCAACCTGATGCGCTCCCGCGACGGCCGGGCGCTGGTGGCGGTCCGCGACCACTATCTCTCGGCGGAGATGATGGGGATCAACCTCACCCGCTACCGCACCCTGTCCTTCGGCCTCTCGGCCTTCTTCGCCGGCATTGGCGGCGCGCTCTACGCGCATTACCTGCAATTCGTCTCGGTCGAGGGTTTTGGGATCCTGCTCTCGATCCAGTTCCTCGGCATGATCATCATCGGCGGCCTCGGCTCGATCATGGGCACGCTGATGGGCACCGCCTTCATGGTGCTGGTACCCGAGGCCATGGGCTGGCTCACCGACGCGGTCCGCGGCTCCTCCCTCGACCGGGCGCTCGCGCTCAAGGACAACCTGTCCTTCCTGCGCGAGATGGCGATCGGCCTCGTGATCGTGCTCTTTCTGATGTTCGAGCCCGACGGCCTCGCCCATCGCTGGCGCCAGATCAAAGCGTACTGGAAGCTGTATCCGTTCTCGCATTAGACCCTGTTCGACCCTGATCGGCCGCACATGAGCACTCCTCCTCTCCTACCCACAATTCCATCCCGGGGTTGTGGGTAGGATGGAGTGCCCAAGACCCTCGCACGAGTTCCGACACCATCGACGAGGCTGGCGAACCAGCCCATCACCGGAGGAAACAAATCCCATGCTTCGCCTGTCCCTCGCCTCGGCCGCCGCCCTCGCCCTCAGCGTCCCGGCGCTGGCCGCCGAGATCCCGATCGGCCACCTCGCCGACCAGAGCGGCGCCACCTCCGACGTCGGCGTGCCCTACGCGCAAGGGGTGGCCGACGCCCTCGCCTACGTGAACCGCAAGGGCGGCATCAAGGGCGAGAAGATGGCGGTCGAGTCGGTCGATTACGGCTACCAGGTGCCGCGCGCCGTCGCGCTCTACAAGAAGTGGACCGGCGGGCGCGACAAGGTCGCGGCGATCCAGGGCTGGGGCACCGCCGACACCGAGGCGTTGTCGGCCTTCGTCACCAAGGATGAGGTCCCCTACATCTC
Source organism: Pseudomonadota bacterium (assembly GCA_023386115.1). Taxonomy (GTDB): domain Bacteria; phylum Pseudomonadota; class Alphaproteobacteria; order Rhizobiales; family Beijerinckiaceae; genus Methylobacterium. Next base: position 629 of record JAEWKL010000243.1, on the reverse strand, counting down.
CGGCTCCTACGCCGCCCAGGTGAGCGACCCGACCGGCGCCAGCGGCAAGGCCAAGGCCGCGCCCTACAACTTCTTCTACGGGCCGAGCTACTCGGATGCGCTCCGCGCCATGCTCCAGTGGGCGGCCGACGACTGGAAGGCCAAGGGCAAGGCCGGCAAGCCGAAATACGTCCATATGGGCGGCAACCACCCCTACCCGAACTCGCCCAAGGAAGCCGGCGAGGCGATGGCGAAGGAGCTCGGCTTCGAGGTGCTGCCGGCAATCGTCTTCGCGCTGGCGCCGGGCGACTACACCGCCCAGTGCCTGACCGCCAAGAATGCCGGCGCCAACTACGCCTATCTGGGCAACACGGGTGGGTCGAACATCTCGCTGCTCAAGTCCTGCAAGTCAGTCGGCACCGACATCCAGTTCATGGGCAACGTCTGGGGCATGGACGAGAACGCCGCGAAGGCCGCAGGCGCTGCCGCCGACGGCGTGGTGTTCCCGCTCCGCACCGCCGTCGCATGGGGCGGCAACGCTCCCGGCATGAAGACGGTCCAGGAAATCTCCAAGATGTCCGATGCCGCCGGCACCGCTTATCGTCCGGTGCACTACGTCGCGGGCGTCTGCACTGCGCTCTACATGAAGG
>JAEWKL010000586.1 GCA_023386115.1 Pseudomonadota bacterium | reverse complement strand
CGCCCCCCCCGCCCCCCCCGGCCGGGTGACAGGCTCGGCGATGTGGTGGCCGTTCGGCGACGGGCTCGCCACCATCGGCATGGTGATCGTCTCGCCCCGGCAGCAGGCCAGGGGCACCGGCCGGCGGCTGATGCGGGACCTCTTCTCGGCGGCAGGCCCGCGCACCATCCGGCTCACCGCCACGGAAGCGGGCCGGCGGCTCTACGAATCCGAGGGTTTTCGTGTGACCGGCACCAACACGCAGTATCAGGGCATCGCGGATGCCGCCGCCACGGTCGACGACAAGCGGGTGCGCCCCGCCAACGAGGCCGACTGGCCGGCCATCGCCGCCCTCGACCGTGAGGCGTCGGGCGGGGATCGGAGGCGGATGCTCGACGCTCTGCGCCGGGCCGGCCGGATCGTCGTCCTGGAGGAGGCCGGTCGGATCGCCGGCTACTCGGTCTGCCGGCCGTTCGGCCGCGGCCACATCGTCGGCCCGGTCGCCGCCGCCGACGCAGGCTCCGCCGTCGCGCTCGCCAGCCCGCATGTGCGGGCCCAGGCCGGCACGTTCCTGCGCCTCGACACGCCGGAGCGCGACGGGCCGCTCGTCGCCTTCGCGCAGGCGTGCGGGCTCGCCCCGGTCGATCTGTCGGTGACGATGACGCGGGGCCAGCCGCCCGCGACGGGACCGGCCCGGATCTTCACCCTCGCCAATCAGGCGCTCGGGTAGATCGGGGAGCGGGGAGCGGGGCGCGGTCGGCCGCATCCTCGGGGCGCTCGCCGCGGCGAGGTAGCGAGCGCTGGCCTCGCCGCCGGCGGCGGGGATCGCCATGGAGGGAGGGACAGGGGGAGGCGGCGCCTACACATCCGATTCGCATAAGGGATCTTATGGAACCTGAGCCGTGCCCGTGGGTGCACGTCTCTCAGGGCCGGCGCCGCAGCCGGGTGAGCGGCCCGCCGGGCCCAAGGACCGGGTCGCTGTCGGGAAAGCCGAGGCGTGTCATCCGGGCGAGCGCGGCCTCGTCCGGGGCGGCGCGGCACAGGTCGAATCTCTGGCCCGGCGGATCGGCACCGACGACCAGGAAGTCCGGGCTCGCCGACAGCCGGCAATGACCGGTGCCGACCGGCAGCACCAGCACGTCGCCGGCTTCCACGCCGACCTCGCGGCCGCCCTCGTCGCCGAGGACCAGGCGGGCGCGGCCCCCGGCGATGCCCAGCACCTCGTGCGCGGTCGAGTGGTCGTGATGGGACGCGACGACGCCGTCGCGCCACTGCGCCGGCCAGCCGTGGCGCGCGAAGAGCGTTTCGAGGGCAGCGGCCCGATCGGCGGCTCCCGTGGCGACGCCGCGATCGTGCAGCACCGGCAGGACGGGATTGTTCGGCACGACACCGTTGCCGGACAGGACGACATGTTCGGGTTCCATCGCGGGCGCCATCGCCGGTGCCCCCTCACCGGGCCCGGCGCGCCGATCCCGGCCCGGTGACCCGGCGCAGGATCTGGCCGAGCTGCTCGGCCGAGTACGGCTTGTGCAGGAGTTCGAAGCCGTGGGCGTCGTCCTGGGCGAGCACGTGGCTGTAGCCCGAGGCGAGCACCACCGGCAGGCGCGGCAGGCGCCGGCGCAGCTCGTGGGCGAGCGCGAGGCCGCCCATGCCGGGCATCACCACGTCGGAGAAGACCACGTCGAACCCGGCCCCGTCGGCCCCGAGCCGGTCGAGCGCCTCTTCGGCATGGGTCGCCCAGGTGGTGCGGTAGCCGAGATCCTGCAGGATCTGGGTGCAGAAACGGCCGACCTCGATGTTGTCCTCGACCACGAGCACGCTCTCGCCGGCGCCCATCGGCGAGGCCGAGGCGTCGGCGGCGCTCCCGGCGCCGGGATCGGCGACGGCCGGCGCTTCCGGCAGGTAGAGGGTGAAGGTGGCGCCGCCGCCCGAGTTGCTCGTCACGTCGACGTCGCCGCCCGATTGCTTGGCGAAGCCGAAGACCTGGCTCAGGCCGAGGCCCGTGCCCCGGCCGACCTCCTTGGTGGTGAAGAACGGCTCGAAGATGCGGCCGATCAGGTCCGGGGACACCCCCGGCCCGGTATCGGTCAGCGAGACCGCCGCGAAGGCATTCTGCGAGCCGGCATGGCCCCGGATCGGCGGCATCGGGACGCCGCCGGTCAGGCTCAAGGTGAGCGTGCCCTCGGCCTCCATGGCGTCGCGGGCATTGACCGCCATGTTGATGAGCGCCGTCTCGAACTGGCTGAGGTCGGCGCGCACGAAGCACGGCTCGTCCGGCACCGCCACCATCACCCGCACCCGGGCGCCCGTGACCGTGTCGAGCATGTCGGCCACGCCCCGCACCTTCTCGCCGACATCGAACACCGCCGGCGACAGCGCCTGACGACGGGCGAAGGCGAGGAGCTGGCCGGTGAGCTTGGCGGCGCGGTCGACCGTGTCGGAGACCGCGTCGAGGTAGCGGCTTTTCCGCGCCTCCGGCAGCTCGGGCCGGCGCAGGAAATCCACCGACGAGCGGATGATGGTGAGCAGGTTGTTGAAGTCGTGGGCGACGC
>JAEWKL010000582.1 GCA_023386115.1 Pseudomonadota bacterium | reverse complement strand
CGTCACGGGCGCGCCCTCGGGAAGACGGCGACGCAGGCGGTCGAGCCAGGCGTCCCGCACCGGGCCCGGCCGGGCGCGCACCACGACGCTCGTCCCCACCGGGTCGATCGCCACGAGGTCCGCCGTGAGGCAGGCCTGGGTCCAGGCCGCGTCGGGCGCGGTGCGCATCCGAGCACCTCGCCGAGCGCCCGGGCGATCCGCGCCTCCGATCCGGCCTCGTCGAGGGGGTTGCGGCGCAGGCGATGGCTCAAGGCGCTCGGGGCGACCTCGCGCAGGTGGTCGAGGGTCACGGTGCCGACTCCGTCGAGACTCGCCACGGCGCGGGCGGTGCGCATCAGGGTCAGCTCGCCGCGCAAGCCGTCGGTGCCGAGGGCCAGGCACAGGCGGGCCGCCGCCTCCAGCACCGCGTCCGGCACCGCGACCACGGGCAGCTGCGCCCGGGCCGCCAGGATCGGCTGTCCGAGCCGCGCCTCCTCCGCCGACCACTCGGCCGCCCAACCGGCGGGATCGCGCTCGTAGGCATCGCGGCGGCGCACGATCGTCACCCGGCTCGCGAGGTCGGCGGGCGTCGTCACCGTGACGGCGAGGCCGAAGCGATCGAGGAGCTGCGGGCGCAGCTCGCCCTCCTCCGGATTGCCGCTGCCGACGAGGACGAAGCGTGCCGGGTGGCGCAGGCTCAGGCCCTCGCGCTCGACGGTGTTGACGCCGGAGGCCGCCACGTCGAGGAGCAGGTCGACGAGGTGATCCTCCAGCAGGTTGACCTCGTCGATGTAGAGGAAGCCCCGGTTGGCGCGGGCGAGCAGACCGGGCTCGAACGCCTTCTCGCCCGCCCCGAGGGCCCGGCCGATATCGAGCGCCCCGACGACCCGGTCCTCGGTGGCACCGAGCGGCAGGTCGATGACCGGCACCGGCACGGTCTTGACGGTGAGCCCCTGCGCCCGGCGCGCCGCGCAAGCCGGGCAGAGCGAGGCGGCGTCGACCGGATCGCAGGCATAGGCACAGCCCGCGACCGCCCGCATCGGCGGCAGCAAAGCGGCGAGGGCCCGCACGGCAGTGGACTTGCCGGTGCCGCGATCGCCGAAGACCAGCACTCCGCCCACCGCCGGATCGACCGCTGCGACGAGCAGCGCGCGCCGCATCGCATCCTGCCCGACGATGGCCGAGAACGGATAGGGCGGACGGGGCATCGCCTCGGGCTGCGCGGCGGGATCCACGATGATCGGGGTCGAGAAGCCCGGCTTGGAGGCCCGCCGGGACAGGGCCGAGTGGGTGGGGGCCACGGTTCATGTCCTCGAAGGCTGAAGGTGACGGGCAGGATCGGCCGGGGCTACAGGATTGTCTAATGAAATTGACGGCTGTTTTTCATGACAGTGACGCGCCGGTCCTGCGCGACGGATCACCATGGCCGCGTGCGGAAGAACCCTCCCCCCAGAACCCTCTCCGCTTTGCGGAGCAGGCCGGGAGACGGGCCGCGCAACGCTGATCCAGTTCGCGCCCGTCAGAACGGGTCAGGCATATCCGGAAGCGGCGTCCCCTCTCCCGCCCCGCGCAGGCGTGCTTCGTACTCGCCGCGGGGCACCCTCCCCCGCAGAGGGGGGAGGGCTCAGGGGCGACGCGCCCTAGGCCGCCCGGGCCAGCCCGATCCGTCCCCAGATCGTCCCGAGCGCCCGCGCCAGATGGTCGATATCGGCGTCGCTGTGGAGCGGCGACGGGGTGATGCGCAGGCGCTCGGTGCCGCGGGGCACGGTCGGGTAGTTGATCGGCTGGACGTAGATCGCGAACTCGTCGAGCAGCGTGTCGCTGATCTGCTTGCACAGGACGGGATCGCCCACCATCACCGGCACGATGTGGCTCGGGTTGTCGAGGAGCGGGATCCCGACGCCTGAGAGCCGCCGGCGCACCGCCGCGACCCGGTCCTGGTGGCGGGCGCGCTCGGCCCCGCTCGCCTTGAGATGGCGGATGCTCGCCGCGGCGCCCGCCGCGATGCTGGGGGGCAGCGAGGTGGTGAAGATGAAGCCCGAGGCGAAGCTGCGCACGAAATCGCAGAGCGCGGCCGATGCGGCGATGTAGCCGCCCGACACCGCGAAGGCCTTGCCCAGCGTCCCCTCGATCACCGTGAGGCGGGGCATCAGCCCCTCGCGCTCGGCGATTCCGCCGCCGCGGGGCCCGTAGAGACCCACCGCATGGACCTCGTCGAGATAGGTCATGGCGCCGTGGGCCTCCGCCACGTCGCACAATTCGGCGATCGGCGCGATGTCGCCGTCCATCGAGTAGACGGATTCGAAGGCGACGAGCTTCGGCAGCCTCGGGTCGACGAGGCGGAGCTTGCGGTCGAGGTCGTCGGGATCGTTGTGGCGGAAGATGTGGCGCTCGGCGCGGCTGGAGCGGATGCCCTCGATCATCGAGGCGTGGTTGCCCTCGTCGGAGAACACCACGCAGCCGGGCAACTTGGACGCCAGGGTTCCAAGGCCGGCCCAGTTCGAGACGTAGCCGGAGGTGAAGAGGAGCGCCGCCTCCTTGCCGTGCAGGTCGGCGAGTTCCTGCTCCAGGAGCACGTGATAGTGGTTGGTGCCCGAGATGTTGCGGGTACCGCCCGCCCCCGCGCCGCAGCGGTCGATCGCCTCGTGCATCGCCCCCGTCACCACCGGGTGCTGGCCCATGCCGAGATAGTCGTTCGAGCACCACACCGTCACCTCGCGGGTGCCGTGCGCCCCGTGCTGCGTGGCGTAGGGAAAGCGCCCAGCCTGCCGCTCGAGGTCGGTGAAGATCCGGTAGCGTCCCTCGCGGTGCAAACCCTGGAGGGCGGTGGAGAACATCGCGTCGTAGTCCATCGAGCGTCCCCTTGTACGATATTTATTCTGGTCGTGTTCTTCTTTTTAAGGAGCGGCGTCGGCTCCCGGGCGGCGGGCGGGCAGCCCCCAGCCCCAGAGCGCGGCGGAGGGCAGCGGCAGCATCAGGAAGCCGTGTTCCAGGATGGCGAGCGCCATCAGGGTCGCCATCATCGTGTGGCCGGAGCGCTTGAAGGCCGAGGCGCTCTCGGTCACGGCAGGGTGCAGGAGCACCAGGAGGAATCCGGTGGCGAGGATCATCGCCACCGGAAACAAGGCGTTCATCGGCGCGCGGCGAAAGAAGCTGCCGAGATAGCGCAGATGCTCGGGCAGGAACTCGGCGTTGAGGTTGCGCACGCCGAGGAACAGGTTGAGCCGGGCGCTGAGGTTCATTCCCCACAAGACCAGGTAGGTCCACAAAGCCATCCGGTTCGGGGAGCCGGCGGTCAGCCAGGCGATGGCCGCCGCACCTGAGATGATCGCCGCCTCGTGCCAGAGGTTCGTCGCCGCCGCCGCGCCGAACCGGGCCAGCCCCCGATCGGTGGGGACGCCCGGGGTGCGCCGGGGGCCGGCGAGATAGCCCATGTAGAAGGCCATCTCCTGCCAGCCCCAGACGATCAGGGCCGCCGTGAAGGCGGCGTAGGCGCCCGCTTCGCTCTCCTGGGTCGCGCTCCAGCCGATCACCCACAGGGCGACCGCGAGGGCCAGCGTCGTCGCGCCGAAGCTCCAGGCATGGGTGCGTCGCGGCCGGTGGTTCAGCCAGAGGATCGCCCCGGTCAGGAACCACCAGATCACGACGGCGTAGAGGATCGGCGCGGCGTAGTCGGACATGCGGGCGCTACCAGGCGGGGCTGAGGCGGATCTGCGCAGGCATCGGGTTGGCCTTGGCCGGCATCACCATCAGCCGCCCGAACGCCGCCGCCGCCTTCGCCGCGTAGGCGGCATGCTTGAGCTTGCCGACGATCCCGCCCCGCGCCTTCGCCTCCTCGATGCCGCGGGCGCAGGCGAGCAGCCGCTCGAGGCCGGCCCGGAAGCCCGGATGCTCGATGTCGAGGGTGAGCGGGAACACCTGGCGCGAGATCTCCGAGGTGATGGCGAAGACCTGGAAGTCGTACTCCTTCGGGTCGACCCCGAGCGCCTTGTGGAAGGCCGGCCGGCACTGGTCGCGCACGTACATCGTGCAGAACACGGCGAGCAGGAAGAACTTGATCCAGTAGTAGTTGATGCCGGTGAGCAGCTTCGGGTTGGCGCGCATCAGCAGCGCAAAGGCCTCGCCATGGCGGAACTCGTCATTGCACCACTTCTCGAACCACTTGAAGATCGGGTGGAAGCGCTTGTCCGGATGGCGCTCGAGGTGGCGGAAGATGGTGATGTAGCGGGCGTAGCCGATCTTCTCCGACAGGTAGGTCGCGTAGAAGATGAATTTCGGCCGGAAATGGGTGTATTTCTTGGCCTTCGTCAGGAAGCCGAGATCGATGCCGACCCCGAAATCCTTCAGCGTGTCGTTGATGAAGCCGGCGTGGCGGGCCTCGTCGCGGCTCATGAAGCCGAACAGCTCGCGGATGTCCTTGTTCTGGGCGCGCTTGCGCATCTCAGCGTAGAGCACGCAGCCCGAGAACTCGGCGGTGATCGACGAGACCAGGAAGTCGAGGAATTCCTTGCGGAGCTCCGGATCCAGGCCCGAGAGGTCGAGGTCGAAATCAGAATTCCGCACGAAGTGGCGCTTGTTGGGGTCCGAGCGCATCTCGGCGATGAGCACGTCCCACTCGGCCCGCACCGGCTCGACGTCGGTGCGGTCGAGTTCCTCGAAATTCGTGGTGTAGAAGCGGGGGCTCAGGAACGTCGTCGCTTGCGCCGACTGGGTGCTCTCGTTCGGGGTCTTCAGGGTCGTCGCGCTCATAGCCGCGTCCTTTCCGAGAAGCTGACTTCGTAGAGTTCGGTGAGCTCGAAATGGCCTGCGATGCGGGTCCACAGGCGCTCGACCGCGCCCGCGCGCACCACCGTGGCGGTGCGGCGCACCACGATCCGGTCGCCGTAGGGAACGGAGGTCGGCGCGTCGTGCACCGTCACTTCGTCGCCCGGGGCGATCAGCAGGCCACCGTCCAGCGTGACATGGGCGTGCAGGCTCTCGGCGGTCTGCTCGATCTCGACCGTGCACGGCACCTCGATGCGGCGCTTGCCGCCCAACCACTGCATCACGATGCGCCCCTCCCCTGTTCGAGCAGCCGCGCGAAGGCGGCCGCATTGCCGAGCCCGAAGGCTTCGAGGTTGATCCGCCGGCCCGACGCGACGTCGTCGAGCGAGAGTGTGCCGTTGTCCCAGCGGGTGAGCCGGAACGGCGGGTCGCGCGACAGGCCCTCGCGCAAGCGAGCCTGGGCCATCACCCGCAAGGTGGCGCGCAGGAACCCGTCCTCGCCGGGCTGCACCTCGGCGACGAGGTGGCCGTTCGCGGCGTCGCGCAACGCCACGCGGCCGTCCGGCCCGTCCTCGACCTTGAGGTCGAGCACCTGCACGGCATGGGCCGGCGGCATCTGCGTGGTGCCGACCTCGCCGAACCGTCCGATCGCCACCGCGGCCAGCGAGAAGGCGACGAGGAGGCCGGCATTGCGCAGGAGGGCTCGCGGAACCGGGATGTCGTTCGCTGCAGGATCGTGGGCCATCAGCGCCTCCCTAGTGGCCCGCCGCCGCGAGGCGGCCGGGGAGGATGGGCGCGGTCTCAGGGGCGGTCGGCAGCGATTGCACCGGCTGACCGTTCGCCTCGGCGAGGGCCGCAGCGATGCGCTTGGCGACCGCCTCGGCGTCCGGCACGCAGCGCAGCATCGGCTCCGGCCGGGTCAGGCGCCAGGGCCGGGCATGCGGCCAGAGATGCAGGTAGGCTAGCCGCACGCCGGGCTTGAGCAACAGGGGCAGGTCGCCGCTGCCGTCACTGAGCCGGCGTAAGGCGGCGCCCTCGATCTCCCGCAGGGGCAGATTGACGTCCATCTGGAGCGCGATGCCGATGCGCAGCATCAGCCGCCGGTCGGTCAAGGTGTAGATGGTGGTGCGGCAGGCGCCCCAGGCGAGGGCGAACAGGATGACCAGGGCCAGGGCGCCGGCGAGCAGGACCGGCCAGAGGACCGGCCAGAGATCCGGCCAGGCCGCGGCGCCCCGACCGGCCGAGACCACCTGGTAGAGGGCGAGCCCGCCGAAATAGAGCGCGAACAGATCGATGTGGAAGGCGCGGCGCGCCAGGCTCAGGAGCGCCGGGCGGCCCTGCCACAGCAGGCGCTCGCCGGGAGGCAGCGGGCCGGGCAGCCCGTGAGGAAGAGTGTCCGTCACAGCAGCGGCTCCTGGCGAGCGTCGGTGGCATAGAGCGTGCCGGCGCCGTAATAGGCGATGACCCGCTCCTCCTCCCGCAGGGTGATGCTGTCGGGGTCGCGGTGCTGCGGCACGCCGGCGAACTGACGGGCGAGCAGGGCCTCGACGACGATCGTCTTGTGTCTGCTGAAGCGCTGCACGTCCGCGAAGGTCACCGGGATCAGCACGGTGCGGTCGCGGGCGCCCTCGAGTTCCATCTCGTAATAGCGTGGGAGCGACTCGCCGCGATCGACCCAGATCTCCGTGACGGTGCCGGCCAGGACCCCATCGGCACCGTAGACCGACATCCCGCGCGGGTCGGGATCCTCCGCCGCGACCGTGAACTCCTCGGCGACGCGCATCGGCACGATGCGGGTCTTGCCCTCCCAGGTGAGGTCCGGCCGCTCGGCCCGCAGGGCGTAGGCACCCGGGCCGACGCCGTCGGCGAGGCGGGAATCGTCGGTCGAGGTCGGGACGAGCGGGGCGCCGGGCCAGGGTTCGAGCTTGGCCGCCTTGAGATCGCCGACGGGGCCCTCGTGCGGACGCGGCGCCAGCACCGCCGAGCCGTCGGCGAGCAGGAAGGTTTTGGGACTTGGAACGAACAGCCAGTCCCATCCTTTGAGGCCGCCATGGACCTCGGATTCGAGGGGATAGCCCTCCCGGCGATCCTCGCGGCGGAGGTAGAAGACCAGGCCGGCGAAGAAGATCCAGAAGGCGTAGAGCACCACTTGCGCGACGTCGAGGTAGCTCGTGAGGGCACCCTTGGGCATGATGGCCTCCTTCTAGGGTAGGGCCGGGCGGGCGGAGAGCAGGGAACGATCGGGCCGGCGCACCAGCGGGCCGATCGCCACCAGGGTGGCGAACAGGAGCCCGATCTCGATGGGGTAGACGACGAGGTAGCCGGTGGAGGCCTCGGAGAGCGCCTCGCCGAGACGGCCGGACACTGCGAGGGCCGAGCCGAGATCGCGCAGGATGCCGCTCGCCGCGATGGCGGCGCCCGCAGCGCAGGCCTGGACCGCCCCCCAGGCGCCGAGCGCGAGGCCGGTCTGCTCCGGAGCCGCGCCGGCCATCGAGGCCGTGAGGGTGCCGTGGGCGAAGAGCCCGCCACCGATGCCGATCAGGGCGACGCCGCAGGCGAAGAG
>JAEWKL010000580.1 GCA_023386115.1 Pseudomonadota bacterium | reverse complement strand
GACGCGGAGCGTCCGGCCCGGCACCATGCATGGGCGTTGTATGACTTTGTCATACGTCATGGTAAGGAAGCGCTCTGAATGAGGGCGCCATCATGAGAAGCAGCAAGCCGATCACCGTCACTCTCGGCGAGATGCAGGAGAAGGTGGAAGCCCGTGTGCGATCAGGCGCCTATGCCTCGGCCAGCGAGGTCGTGAGAGCAGGTTTACGCGCCCTGGACCGGGAAGAAGCGGCTCTCGACGCGATACTCCGTCAGAAAGTGCGAGAGGCTCTGAACGACCCCAGCCCGACGATCCCTGCCGATCAGGTGTTCGAGGAGTTGCGCGCGTATCATGCGGGTCGCCGAAAGGCTGCCGGCCGTGACGCGTGAGATCGTCTTCCATCGGCTCGCCCGAGCCGATCTGTTTGATATCTACGACTACATCGCGCAGCAGAGCGGCCCAGTGCGTGCGGGAGGCTATCTCGGCCGCATCGAGGCAGCCTGCTATGGTCTCAAGGACTTCCCAGAAAAGGGCGTGCTGCGCCATGACATTGCGACCGGAGTGCGAACCTGGGCGATCGAGCGCAGAACACTGATCGTCTACCGCCTGCCAGAGGGGCAGGTTGAAATTCTGCGCATCCTCTATGGTGGCCGCGAGTTTCAAGCCGGCCAGATGCCTCGCTGACAATATCATCTTCAGCCAAGCCGGCTCATCACGGGTTGCCAGCAAAGACTATCGTTCGACACATCGCGAAGCGGCCGGTCGCGTGTCCATCGGCACGGCGCCTGCAAAATCTCTTTCGCCGTAGACATGGCTCGCGTCTTGCCGAAAGGTTATGATCCGTAGCCGCCGAGTGCCTCACACCGAGAGGCTGCCGGGTCATTTGAGAACACAACCGTGAAAATATTTTCCATTGTCGCCCATCCTCGGCGAACCAGCTTTTGCCACGCGATCTCCGAGGCGGCACGGTGCGCCCTCGCACGCAGCGGTCACGACATCGTCCATCACGACCTGTACGCTGAGGGTTTCGATCCCTGCCTGAAGGAGGAAGAGGCCTACAGCATCGGAGACGACCTCGAAGCGGCCCTGTCACGCGGCACCGACCCGGTGACGAGACGGCACCGACGCGAGATCGCCGAAGCCGAAGGCCTGCTGATCGTCCACCCGAACTGGTGGGGCAAACCTCCGGCGATCCTGTCGGGCTGGCTCGACCGGATTCTGGTTCCCGGCGTGGCCTATCGGTTGACCACGGCGGACGGGCTGCCCGAAGGCCTCCTGTCGATCCGGACCGCGCTCGTTCTCAATACGTCCGACACGCCTGAAGAACGGGAGAGAACGGATTTGGGAGATCCGCTAGAACTGATCTGGGGACGGTGCGTCCTGCCCTATTGCGGCGTGAACCATTACGTGAGGCACGTCTTCAGACCGGTCATCGGAAGCTCCGACGCGCAGCGTCGGCAGTGGCTCTCGGACACGGAAGTCGTCAGCCGCACGGCCTTCCAGTAGTCGAGAGGCTTGACGCGACTGGCGTCGGGCAAGGCGCAGGTGATCGCGACACGGCGCGGGAGGGGACCGCGATGAGACGGATCCTCACCCCGCCGACACGGTATGGCGCCGCCGCGACCCGATCGCGCTCGCCAGCATGTGCGAGAGCTGCTCGGCCGAGTACGGCTTGTGCAGCAGCGGGAAGCCGTGGGAGCCCTCCTGCGCCAGCACGTGGCTGTAGCCGGAGGTGAGCAGCACCGGCAGGCCGGGATGGCGCTGACGCAGAACCTTGCCGAGTTCGATGCCGCCCATGCCGGGCATCACTACGTCGGAGAACACCGCGTCGTAGCCGCCATCCTGCGCCAGCACGTCGAGGGCGGCCTCGGCGCTGGTGACCCAGGTGGCGACGTAGCCGAGATCGTTGAGGATCTGCGCGGCGAAGCGGCCGACCCCGACATTGTCCTCGACGAGGAGGATCCGCTGGCCGGCCCGGGCCGGCGCCAGCCCCTCGTCCGCCGGTGCCGGCCGGCCTGGCCCGACGGGAGCCGCCGCCTCGGGCAGGTAGAGGATGAAGGTGGAGCCTTCCCCCAGCCGGCTCGTCACGTCGACGTCGCCGCCCGATTGCTTGGCGAAGCCGAAGACCTGGCTCAGGCCGAGGCCCGTGCCCTTGCCGACCTCCTTGGTGGTGAAGAACGGCTCGAAGATCTTCTCGATCACCGCCGGCGGCATGCCGGTGCCGGTATCGGTGAGCGCGATCGCCGCGAAGGGCCCCCTGGCGGCGGCGTGGCCACGGATCTCCGGCTTCTGCGCCCCGCAGGTCACGCTGAGGGTCAGCGTCCCCTCCCCGTCCATGGCGTCGCGGGCATTGACCGCCATGTTGATGAGCGCCGTCTCGAACTGGCTGAGATCGGCGCGCACGAAGCACGGCCGGTCGGGGGCTCTCGTCACCACGCGGATGCGCGCGCCCGTGACCGTGTCGAGCATGTCGGCCACGCCCTGGAGGCGGGCGACCACGTCGAACACCTCGGGCGCGAGGGCCTGGCGGCGGGCGAAGGCGAGGAGCTGGCCGGTGAGCTTGGCGGCACGGTCGACCGTGTCGGAGACCGCGTCGAGGTAGCGGCTTTTCCGCGCCTCCGGCAGCTCGGGCCGGCGCAGGAAATCCACCGACGAGCGGATGATGGTGAGCAGGTTGTTGAAGTCGTGGGCGACGC
>JAEWKL010000128.1 GCA_023386115.1 Pseudomonadota bacterium | reverse complement strand
CCAGAAATCTGAGTGGTCCCTGGAGGCCTCCTTCGAGGCTCACTTCGTTCGCACCTCAGGATGAGGTCGTGGATGGGATAGAAGAGGGCGATCTATCGAGACCCCTCAGCCCCCATACAGCCCCTTATGCGTCTCGCGCAGCAGGTTCTTCTGCACCTTGCCCATGGTGTTGCGGGGCAGCTCGTCCGCGATGATGACGCGCTTGGGCAGCTTGAACTTGGCGAGCCGGCCTTCGAGGGCCGAGAGGATCGCGGCCTCGCTCGGGGCCTCCGCCCCGCGCGGCACCACGACCGCGGTGACGCCCTCGCCGAAATCAGGGTGCGGCACCCCGATCACCGCCGATTCGAGCACGCCGGGCAGCCCGTCGATCTCGGTCTCGACCTCCTTCGGATAGACGTTGAAGCCGCCGGTGATGATCAGGTCCTTGCCGCGCCCGACGATGTGGACGTAGCCGCGCTCGTCCAGCTTGCCGAGATCGCCGGTGATGAAGAAGCCGTCGGCCTTGAACTCGGCGGCGGTCTTCTCCGGCATGCGCCAGTAGCCCTTGAACACGTTGGGACCGCGCACCTCGATCATCCCGACCTGGTCCGTCGCCAGGGCCCGGCCGGTCTCCGGGTCGACCACCCGCAGCGACACACCCGGCAGCGGGAACCCGACCGTGCCGGCGACCCGGTCGCCGTCATAGGGGTTCGAGGTGCTCATGTTGGTCTCGGTCATGCCGTAGCGCTCGAGGATCGGGTGGCCGGTCCGCTCCTGCCACTCGCGATGGGTCTCGGCGAGCAAGGGCGCCGAGCCGGAGACGAACAGGCGCATTCCGGCGGTCGCCTCGCGGGTCAGGCCCGGCTCCTTGAGCAGGCGGGTGTAGAAGGTCGGCACGCCCATCAGCGCGGTGGCCCGGCCCATCAGCGACAGGATCAGCGGCGGATCGAGCCGGGGCAGGAAGATCATGCCTGCGCCCGCCATCAGCACCGTGTTGGTGGCAACGAACAGGCCGTGGGTGTGGAACACCGGCAGGGCGTGGATCAGCACGTCGTCCGGCGTGAAGCGCCAGTAATCGACGAGCGTGAGCGCGTTCGACGACAGGTTGTCGTGGGTCAGCATCGCGCCCTTGGAACGCCCGGTGGTGCCCGAGGTGTAGAGGATCGCAGCCAAGTCGTCCGAGGCGCGGGGCAAGTCGGCGAAGTCGCCGGTCTGGCCCGCCGCCTCGGCCGCCATGGTGCCTTCGCCCCTGGCGTCGAGGGTGCCGACCTGTTTGACGTTCGCCGCCTCTGCCACGGGCTTCAGGGCGTCGCGCTTCCCCGGATCGCAGACGAACAGGGCCGGCTCGGCGTCGCCCAGGAAATAGGCGATCTCGGCCGGGGTGTAGCCGGTGTTGAGCGGCAGGAAGACCGCGCCGGCCCGCACGCAGCCGAGATAGAGCGCGATCACCGCCGGGCTCTTCTCGACCTGCACCGCGACCCGGTCGCCGGGCGCGACGCCCAGGCCGACGAGGGCGGCGGCGTAGCGGCCGGATTCGGCGATCAGGTCGGCGTAGGTCCAGCGCAGGCCCTCGGGGGTCTCCAGGAAGACCTTGGCCGAAGGATCGGCGGGGAGGCGGGAGCGGACGATGTCGAAGAAGTGGTTGGACATGGGAGAACTCTTAGATCGTCGGCGACCATGATGGTCGCGCCGTCCACTCGAAGATCGCGGGATCCCCTCTCCCACACGCGAGAGGGGAGAAAACTACGCCTCCGCCAGCGCCACGGACCGCGCCGGCGGCAGGTTCTGGCGCAATTCGCGGTTGACGGTGAGCGAGGCCGAGACCGTGCCGAGATTGGCGTAGGTCTCGTGGTTCTTCTCGATCGCCGCGAGGTCGTAGAGGTAGTTGACCATCAGGCCGTAGCCCTGGGACAAGCCCTTCGGCGAGACGTCGCCGAGGAAGTTCAGGCGCTCCAGCCGGGCGCCGTTGCCGAGATGGAACCGCGCCACCGGGTCGACCGGCTTGCCGCGGGGGGTCTTGGCGCGCAGGAAGTAGTAGGCGGCAGCCGGCAGGAGGGCCTTCTTCACCGCGTCCGCCTTGGCCTTGTCGGTGTGCCAGTCGGGCTGGTCGAGGAGGCGCAGGGTCTCGACGTCCTCGCGGGTGATCCCCTGCGGCGCGTCGGCCCGGCGCTCGCGGTCGAGCCAGGTGCGGAAGGTCGGCACCGGCGAGAGGGTCACGAAGGTCTTCAGCGCCGGCATCTCGCGGCACAGGTCCTCCACCACCTGCTTGATCAGGAAGTTGCCGAAGGTGATGCCGGCCAGGCCCTTCTGGCAGTTCGAGATCGAGTAGAAGATGGCGGTCGTCGCCTCGCGCGTATCGGTCGGCCGGCGATCGTTGGCGAGGATCGGGGCGATCGCCGCGGCGATGCCGGTGGTGAGCGCCACCTCGACGAAGATCAGCGGCTCGTCGAGGAGCGCCGGGTGGAAGAAGGCGAAGCAGCGCCGGTCCGGCGGCTCGATGCGCCGGCGCAGGTCGTCCCAGTCCGAGATGGCGTGCACCGCCTCGTAGCGGATGATCTTTTCCAGAATGTGGGCGGGCGTCGTCCAGTCGATCCGGCGCAGCACCAGGAAGCCGCGGTTGAACCACGACGCGAACAGGTGCTCGAAGTCGGAATCGAGGCTCTCGACCGCCTCGGCCAGAGCGGGGTCCGGCTTGTCGGCCTTGCGGGCGGCATCGCGCAGGGTGAACAGGTCCTCGCGCATCCGTACCAGGGCGATCGTGCCGTCGCGGGCGAGGTTGAGGCGGCGGATCAGCTCCTGCGAGCGCGGCTCCGCCGCCTCGTGCAGGCGCCCGAGGGCCGCCCGGGATGGCGCCTTGGCGTAGGCCGCGATGGCGCCCTCCACCGCCGCGTGGTCAGCCCCGAAATCGAGGGCGATGCGGCGCAGGAAGTCGTGGCGGTCCTCGCGCCCGAAGCTGTCGTAGCGGTCGAGGATGATGCGGGCGAGCGCGACGCCCGAGGCCTCGCCGCGCCGGGAGATCAGGTCCTCGCAGAGCTTCACCACCTCGGCGACGCTCGCCTTGGCGGGGTCGTCGCGGCCGAAGGCGATCAGCCCGCGGCCCCGGTCCGAGATGCTCTGGAGGAGGTCGCCGAGGAACGAGATCGCCGCCATGGGGCCTTGCTCACCGTCGCGTTGCGCGGACGCCCGGGACCCGTACCCTGGGTCCGTCGCGCCGCCCGTTGTCAGATAGGGCTCCGCTGCGGCAGCGGAGAGGAGGGAGGAGCGCCGCCGGGTGTCGCGGGCCGGCCCCGGCGCTGCCTTTGCCATGGTGGCGCCTTCACTTGGTCGAGGGCAAGAGGAGATCCGGCAGCCACAGCGCAATGCCCGGGGCGACGCACAGGACCAGGATCGCCACCGCCATCAGGATCACGAAGGGCAGGGTGCCCCAGATGATCTCGGAGAGCGGGATGTCGGGCGCGATGTTCTTGATGACGAAGATGTTGAGGCCGACCGGGGGATGGATCAGCCCCATCTCCATGGTGATCGTCATCACCACGCCGAACCAGACCAGGTCGAACCCCGCCTCCTTCAGCGGCGGCAGGATGATCGGCGCGGTCATCAGGATGATCGAGACCGGCGGCAGGAAGAAGCCGAGGCCCACCACCAGGAGAAGGATGGTGAGAAGCAGGAGCCACGGCGAGAGATGCATCGCCACGATCGCGGCCGCCGCGGCCTGCGAGATATGGAGGTAGCTCATCACGTAGGCGTAGAGCAGCGACATGCCGATGATCAGCATCAGCATGGTCGATTCGCGCAACGTCGCGATCAGGATCGGGCTGACGTCCCGGGCCCGCCACACGCCGTAGATCGCGGCGATCAGCGCGAGGGCCAGGAGGCCGCCGAGGCCGGCCGTCTCGGAGGGCGTGGCGTAGCCGCCGTAGAGCGCCACCATGACGCCGGTGAGCAGCACCACGAAGGGCAGCACCCGCGGCAGGGTCGAGAAGCGCTGCGCCATCGAGTAGCGGTCTTCCGCCAGGATCGGATGCTCCGGCCCGCCGGTGACGTAGGCGGCCCGCGCCATGGCGAATTCGCGCCGGAAGCGCCAGACGGCGTAGGCCGCGAAGAGCAGGACGAGCAGCAGGCCCGGGCCGATGCCGGCGAGGAAGAGCCGGCCCAGCGACTGCTCGGCTGCCACCGCGTAGAGGATCATGGTGATCGAGGGCGGCAAGAGGATGCCGAGCGTGCCGCCCGCCGCGATGATGCCGGCGGCGAAGCCCCCGGAATAGCCGCGCCGGCGCATCTCCGGGATGCCGGCCGAGCCGATCGCCGAGCAGGTCGCCGGGCTCGATCCCGCCATCGCGGCGAAGAGCGCACAGGCGAAGACGTTGGCGATGCCGAGCCCCCCCGGGATCTTGTGCATCCAGGCATGCATCGCCGAGTAGAGGTCCTGGCCCGCCTTCGACCGGCCGATCGCCGCGCCCTTCAGGATGAAGAGCGGGATCGACAGGAGCGTGATCGCGGCCATCTCCTCGTAGACGTTCTGCGCCACCGTATCGAGGGAGGCGCCGGGCATGAAGGCCAGCATGAAGACCAAGGCCACCGCGCCGAGCGCGAAGGCGATCGGGATGCCGGCGAGCATCGCTCCCAGGGTGGCGCCCGCGTAGAGGGTGCCGATGATCGCGGTGCTCATCGGGCAACCCCCTTCCTGTCGTGCTGCCTGTCGTGTTCCTTGGCGCGCTCGAGGTCGGCGCTCAAGCCGATCTTCGGATCGGCGAAGCCGGCGGCCTCCGGGCCGCGGGCGACCGCCTCGGCGATCTGGAGCAGGAACTGGAGGGCGAGCAGCGTCATGCCGACGGCCATCAGCGAGTAGGGGATCCAGAGCGGCGGGCCCCAGGTCGATTGCGAGATCTGGCCGTCTTCCCAGGCCTCGTGCAGCAGGGTCCAGCTCTTCCAGGCGAAGAACGCCACGAAGGCGAGGCTGACCAGGTCGGCAAAGAGCAGGCGCAGGCGGTTCGCTCGCGACGACAGGAGGCCCGTCAGCGCCTCGATGGCGACGTGGCCGCGCCGCGCCTGGACGCCCGCCGCCGACAGGAAGGTGGCGCCGACGATGAGGAACACCGCCGTCTCGTCCTGCCACTCGGTCGGGATCTTCAGGAAATAGCGGACGACGACGCTGTAGCTCAGCACCAGGCAGGCCGCCACGAGGGCGACGCCGCCGAGCAGCAGGATCAGCCGGTTCAGCCCGCCCATCGCGGCGTCGATCGCCGCGAGGGGGCCGGGAAGCCGGGGCCGCGCCGTCGCGCGCTCCGGCTCCGCGGCGGCGGCGGCCGCGTCGACGGCGGGGCTCACGCGGCC
>JAEWKL010000108.1 GCA_023386115.1 Pseudomonadota bacterium | reverse complement strand
GTCGTCGGCGGGCTCATGGACCGACTGCGCCGGTGAACCGAGGCGCGCCGGCCCCGTTGAGGCCCTGAACGCCCGCTCCGCCCGGAGACCCGACATGACGACCTTCCCGCGCGCCCTCCTGGGTGCTCTCATGGGTGCCCTGCCCCTCGCCATCGGGCTGATGGCCGCGCCCGCCCTCGCCCAGCAGCCGCCGACCGCTCCCGAACCGGCGGCGGGCTTCCTGACCCGGCCGGAGCCCGGCTTCCTGCGGGCCTCGAAGCTCGTCGGCGTGAAGGTGATCGGCATGGACCACGTCCGGGTCGGCGAGATCGAGGACGTGCTCCTCACCGAGGACGGGCGGGTGCGGGCGGTGGTGATCGGCGTCGGCGGCTTCCTCGGCATCGGCCAGAAATCCGTGGCGGTGCCGTTCGACAAGATGGCCTGGAACACCGGCCGTGCCGCCGCCGCCGAGGCCCCGCCCTCCTTCACCACCCCCGATCGCGCGCCGAGCGAGACGGCTGCGAGCACCGCCAGCCCGGAGACGATGCCGGGCGCCAAGGTGTCCGACCAGGCGCTCGCCGCCGTGCCGGCCAAGCGCAGCGGCACCGTCGACGAATCCACCGGCTCCGTCGGGGCACCCGAGCCCCGCGGCCGCGCCACGGTGCTGGCGACCGGCCCCGACGGCACGGTCGTGGAGGCCGAGGTCCGGCTGACCAAGGCACAGCTCCAGGCCGCGCCGGCCTTCCAATACGAGGCCGCCCGCTGACCCCATCGAACCTCCGCTGGCGTCCGCTGCGGATGTCGGACCTCGCCGCCGCCTCGTCCATCGCCGCCCGCATCCACCCGGATTACCCGGAGGACGACGCGGTGATGGCGGAGCGCCTGCGCCTGTGCCCGGAGGGCTGCTTCGCGCTGACGGCCGACGGGGACCTGCTCGGCTACGCCGTCGGCCATCCCTGGCACCCCCGGTCGGTGCCGGAGCTCGACACCCTCCTGGTGTCCCTGCCCGAGCCGGCGGGCGCCTGGTGCATCCACGACGTCGCCCTGCTCCCTGAAGCGCGGGGCCGCGGCGCGGCGGCGGCGCTGGTCGGGCTGATGCGGGACGAGGCCCGCCGGCGCGGCCTGCCCGCGATGGTGCTGGTCGCGGTCGGCGACGCGGCCGGCTTCTGGCACCGCCACGGCTTCCGGCCGGTTCCCGAGGCGCCGCCCCCCGGCTACGGCACCGGCGCCACCCTGATGATGCGGGACGTGTGACGCGGGACTTATGACGCGGGACTTATGACGCGGGACTTGGCCGCCCCGGCGCCCGACCGCGCCCGTCCGGCTGTGACATTCGGCCGTTCCCGCGCGCGCAGGCCCTGGCCGGGGCCGGGCGCTGCGCCACCTAGCTTGGCATCGTTCCGAACTGGGCCGTGGTATGACGAGGACGGCGTGCAGAGCGTGATCCCCGCCTTGACTTCCGGGTGCCCGCATCCGGGGCGTCCCGTGCGCCTCCGGGGCGAGGCCTGAGCCCCGTGCGCCAGCTCTTCGCGCCGGGCGCCGACGCCCTCCTGCGCCTCGCGCTCCTCACGGGCGTGGCCTGCCTCGCAGGCCTGCCGGTGGTGGGGGCGGGGCTGGTGCGCTCCTCCTACGTCACCGGCGTCGGGGTGGCGCCGGTCCAGCCGGTGCCGTTCAGCCACAAGCACCATTCGGGCGAGCTGAAGATCGACTGTCGCTACTGCCACACCACGGTCGAGACGGAAGCCACCGCCGGCATCCCGCCGACCCAGACCTGCATGACCTGCCACAGCCAGATCTGGTCCGGCTCGGCGATGCTGGAGCCGGTGCGGGCGAGCTACGCCAAGGACCAGCCCCTGGTCTGGACCCGCCTGAACAAGCTGCCGGGCTACGTCTACTACAACCACGCCGTCCACGTGACCAACGGCATCGGCTGCTCGACCTGCCACGGCAGCGTGACCGACATGCAGCTCACCTACCGGGCCAACGCCTTCGAGATGAGCTTCTGCCTCGATTGCCACCGCAACCCCGAGGCATATGTGCGGCCGAAGGACCAGATCCTCAACATGGCCTGGAGCCCGCCGTCGAACCAGGCCACGCTCGGGCCGGAGCTGGTGCGCCAGTACCATATCCGCGGCGGCGAGCGGCTGACCGAATGCGGGATCTGCCACCGATGAGCGAATGCGAGGTCTCTCGTCCATGAGCGAATGCGGGATCTCTCACCCATGAGCGAATGCGGGATCTCTCGTCCATGAGCGACGACATCGCATCGCTCCGCGCCCGCCTCGCGGCCGGCGACGGCCCGGCCTTCTGGCGCAGCCTCGACGCGGTGGCGGATTCGCCCGAGTTCCGGGCCTTCCTCGACACCGAGTACCCGGCCGCCGCCCGCCTCGCCGCCGCGCCCGACCGGCGCGGCTTCCTCAAGCTGATGGCCGCCTCCTTCGCGATGAGCGGGCTCGCCGCGTGCGGCCAGCCGGACGGACGCACACAGGAGATCCCTTATGTCCGCCAGCCCGAGCGGATCGTGCCGGGGGCGCCGCTCGCCTACGCCTCGGCGGCCCTGATCGACGGCTTCGCCAACGGCATCACGGTCACCACCCGCAACGGGCGCCCGCTCAAGATCGAGGGCAATGCCGAGCATCCCTGGAGCCGCGGCGGCACCGACGTGTTCGGCCAGGCCTCGGTGCTCGGGCTCTACGACCCGTTCCGGCTCCAGACGCCGCAGCATCTCGGCCGGCCGAGTTCCTGGCAGGCCTTCCGCGCCGCGATGACCGGGCGCTTCGCCGCCCTCAAGGCCGGCGACGGCGGGCGCGGCGTCCACCTCCTCACCGGCCCGGTGACCTCGCCCTCGCTGGCCGCGCAAGTCTCCGCGATGCGCCGGGATTTCCCGGGAATGCGCTGGCACGTCTCGGCCCCGACAGGGCGCGACGCGCTCTACGAGGGCACCCGCCTCGTCTACGGCCGCCCGCTCGAGACCCGCTGGCGCTTCGATCGGGCGCAGGTCGTCGTCTCGCTCGACGGCGACGTGCTCGATCCCGGACCGGGCCAGGTCGGGCAGGCGCGGGACTGGATCGAGGCGCGCCGCAAGGAAGCGGCGGGAGGACGCCTGCTCACCCTCCATCATGCCGGCCCGAGCCCGAACCTCACCTCGGCCAAGGCCGATCTCCCCTTCGCGCTCGGTTCGGACGGGCTCGACCGGCTGATGCGCGACCTCCTCGCCGAGGCCGGGGGCGGCACGGCGGAGGACAGCAGCGGCCCGGCGGCTGCGTGGCGCCAGAAGGCTTTCGCGGCGCTGAACGCGGCGCGCGGCAACGGCCTCGTGCTGGCCGGGGCGCAAGGAGGGCCGGAGCTGCTGGCGCAGGTCCACCGCCTCAATGCGGCGCTCGGCAATACCGGCCGCACCGTGTTCCACACCGCCCCGGTCCCGGTCCTCGAACCGGAGCCCCTGGGCGCGCTGACCGAGGCGATGCGCCGGGGCGAGGTGCAGGTCCTGGTGATGCTCGACGTCAACCCGGCCTACGACGCGCCGGGCGATCTCGGCTTCCTCGAGGCGCTGGCCCGCGTGCCGCTCAAGATCCATGCCGGGCTCTACCAGGACGAGACGGCCTTCCACTGCGACTGGAACCTGCCGCTCGCCCACCCGCTCGAAGCGTGGGGCGATGCCCGCTCCCTCGACGGAACGGTGACGCTGATCCAGCCGACGATCCGCCCCCTCTATGACGGCCGCTCAGGTCCGGAAATCCTGTCGATCCTGACCGACGCGGAGGCAAAGGACGGCGCCGCCCTCCTCGACGCCCATTGGCGCCGGCCCGGTGAGGAGGACGCCGCCTGGACGACCCGGCGCGAGGCTTTCCTTCAGGCGGGTTTCCTCGCGGACACCGCCTTGCCCCCCGAGACCGTCGGCGCGCCGGCCCCGGCCACCGCCGCTCCGTCTCGCGCCGCACCCTCGCCCGCCGGCCCCGCCCGGCGCGTCGAGGTGCTGTTCCGGCCCGATGCGAGCGTCTGGGACGGGAGCCTCGCCAACCTCGCCTGGCTGCAGGAACTTCCCAAACCCCTGACCAAGGTGGTCTGGGGCAACGTGATCGCGGTGAGCCCCGTACTGGCCGAGCGCGAGGAGCTCAAACAGGGCGACGTCGTCGCGCTGGAGGCCGAGGGGCGGCGCATCGAGGGGCCGGTCTGGATCCAGCCGGGCCAAGCGGACGAGTCCGTCACGGTCTTTCTCGGCTATGGCCGCCGGATCCCGGAGCAGCTCGCCGACGGCCTCGGCTACGACGCCTATCGTTTGCGCCGCAGCACGACGCCCTGGCGCCTCACCGAAGCGACGCTCGCCGCCACCGGCCGCAAGGCGCCGCCGGTGACGACGCAAGATCACGGCACGATGGAGGGGCACGACTTCGTGCGCGTGCAGGCGGTCGGCAGCGCCGCGCCGGTCGCCTCCCGCGAGACGCCGCCCTCGCTCTACCCGCCAGCCCCGACCTCGCCCGGCGGGCGCTACGGGAGCGAGCGTGCCTGGGGCATGGTGATCGACCTCGATGCCTGCATCGGCTGCAACGCCTGCGTCACCGCCTGCCAGTCGGAGAACAACATCCCGGTCGTCGGCCAGGAGGAGGTGGCTCTCGGCCGCTGGCTGCACTGGCTCCGGATCGACCGCTACTACGAGGGCGGTCTCGACGACCCCAAAACCCACTTCATGCCGGTGCCCTGCATGCATTGCGAGCAGGCGCCCTGCGAGGTCGGCTGCCCGGTGGAGGCGACCGTCCACGACCGCGAGGGGCTGAACCTCATGGTCTACAACCGCTGCGTCGGCACGCGCGCCTGCTCCAGCTACTGCCCCTACAAGGTCCGGCGCTTCAACTACCTCGACTATTCCGGCGACACGGCGCCGGTGCAGCAGCAGCAGCGCAACCCGGAGGTGACGGTCCGGGCTCGCGGCGTGATGGAGAAATGCACCTACTGCGTCCAGCGCATCGCCGCAGCGCGGATCGACTCGACGAAGGGCGACCACGCCCCGATCCCCGACGGCGCGGTCGAGACCGCCTGCCAGGGCGCCTGCCCGACCCGGGCCATCACCTTCGGGGATTTGCGGGATTCCGCCAGCCGGGTCGCGTCCGCCGCCGCCGATCCGCGCAATTACGGGCTGCTCTCCGAGCTCAACACCCGGCCGCGCACCACCTACCTCGCCCGGCTGGTCGAGCAGGCCTCCGTCAGGGATTCTTCCAGGGATTCTCCCAGGGGGTCTTCCAAGGATCCCTCCGCAAGACCCGGAGGCTCCTTATGAGCGGCACCGTACTGCCCCGCGCCGGCCTGCTCGGCCGGAAGGAGGACTTCGCCACGATCGGCCGCGCGGTGACCGAGGCGCCGGCCCGCACCCGCTCGCGGGCCTGGTGGATCGCCTTCGCGGGCGCCTGTGGGCTTCTCGGCCTCTTCGCCGCGACGCTCGCCTGGCTGCTCCTCAACGGCGTCGGCATCTGGCACAACAACAACCCGGTCGTCTGGGCGCTCGACATCGTCGCCTACGATTGGTGGATCGGCATCGCCTGCGGGGCGCTCCTCACCTCCGCCACGTTGCGCCTGACCGGCGCCGCCTGGCGCTCCGGCATCGACCGCATCGCCGAGACCACCGCGATCCTGGCCGCCGCGGCGGCCGCCCTCTACCCGATCATCCATCTCGGGCGCCCTTGGGTGTTCTACTGGACCCTGCCCTATCCCAACACCCTGGCTTTGTGGCCGCAATTCCGCTCGCCGCTGGTCTGGGACGCCATCGACATCATCAGCTTCCTCGGCGTCTGCCTCGGCCTCTGGTATGTCGGGATGCTGCCCGACCTCGCCTCGTTGCGCGACCGCGCCTTCGAGGCGGTCCTGGCGGAGGTCGACGAGCGCGGCCGCAGCCAGCGCCTGACGCTCCTGAAGGCGCAGGTCTACGGCATCCTGGCGCTCGGCTGGCGCGGGGCCTCGACCCACTGGGAGCGCTGGCTCACCGCCACCCGCACCCTCTCGGGCCTCGCCCTCGTCCTCGTGGTCTCGCTCCAGACCGGGGCCTCGGTGATGCTCGCCGGCACGGTCCTGCCGGGCTGGCAC
The DNA here is from genome assembly GCA_023386115.1 of Pseudomonadota bacterium. Classification (GTDB taxonomy): domain Bacteria; phylum Pseudomonadota; class Alphaproteobacteria; order Rhizobiales; family Beijerinckiaceae; genus Methylobacterium. The sequence continues at coordinate 759 of JAEWKL010000108.1, read as the reverse complement.
GACACGCTCCTGCCGGTGACGTTCCTGGCCGCCTCGCTGCTCTCGGGCGTCGGCGTCACCGCGGCGCTCGCCGTTCTGGTGCGCCGGGCCCTCCGCCTCGAGGCGCTGATCACCGAGCGGCACCTCGCCCTGATGGCCCGCCTGATGCTGGGCCTCGGCCTCGCCTCGGCCTATTGCTACGCCACCGAGATCTTCTCCAGCCTCCTGCACGGCGACGCCTACGACAGAGGCGTGCTGGTGCGCCGCCTCTCCGGCGCGCATGCCTGGGCGTTCTGGATCATCGTGGTCTTCGCCCTGCTGCCGGTGCAGCTGTTCTGGTTCTCAGCCTTCCGCCGCTCCGGCCTCGTCGTGGCGCTCGTCGGCGTGGCAGCCGCCATCGGCAGCTTCGGCGACCATTTCATGCTGCTGATCGTGACCCTGAGCCACGATTTCCTCCCCTCCTCCGCCCATCCCTACAGCATGGGCGCCTGGGGCCTCGCGACCCTCGCCGGCTCGGTCGGCCTCTTCCTCGCCCTGCTGCTCTTAGGGTTGCGCACCCTGCCGATGGTCTCGATCACCGAGACGCGGCGCTTCGCCGAGAGCCACCCGGACGGGCGGCCGAGCGGCGAGCGGGCGCCGACCCTGGCCGAGACCGCGCAGGCGCCGCTCTGGGGCGTCAGCGCCGAATTCGACGACGCCGACAGGCTCGCGGCGGCGGTGAAGGCCGTGACGGCGCGCGACCTCGGCGCGCGGATCGAGACCTACGGCCCGGTGCCGATG
>JAEWKL010000869.1 GCA_023386115.1 Pseudomonadota bacterium | reverse complement strand
GCTGGGCCGGCACCGCGCGTCATTTCTCAATCCTACCCACGACCTCATCCTGAGGTGCCGCGTAGCGGCCTCGAAGGAGCCCTCCAGAAATCTCTGCGATCCCTGGAGCCCTCCTTCGAGGTCAGTCGATCTCCAATCGACTGACACCTCAGGATGAGGTCGCGGATGAGATAAAGTCTACAGATCGGTCGAACAGGCTCTCAAGATCCGCGGCCTCAAGCAATTTATTCCCATTTCGAGCTGGCGCTCAGGCATCGAGATAGCGCCGGCGCAGATGACCGAGGAAGATCTCGGCCGAGAGCGGCCGCCCGGTCGCAGCCTCCAGGATCTCCTGCGTCCCGAACGCGCTGCCCTTGCCGTGCACGTTCGCCCGCAACCAGCCGACCAGCGGCGCGAAATCGCCCCGCGCGAGGCCGGGGCGCAGGTCCGGCTCGGCCCGGCAGGCGGCATCGAAGAGCTGGGCTGCCATCATCGCGCCGAGGGTGTAGGTCGGGAAGTAGCCCCAGGCACCACCAGGCCAGTGGATGTCCTGCAGGCAGCCCTGGGCATCGTCCGTCACGGTGAGCCCGAGGAGCCGGTGCACGCCATCGTTGAAGGCGCCCGGCAGGTCGCCGATCTCCATCTCCCCGCGGATCAGCGCCCGTTCCAGCCGATAGCGCAGCAGGATATGGGCCGGATAGGTGCATTCGTCGGCATCGACCCGGATGTAGCCCGGCGCGACCCGGGTGTAGTTCCGGTAGAGAGCCTCGGTCTCCCAGGCCGGACCGGCGCCGCCGAAGGCCTCCCGCACCAGCGGCGCCAGGTAGGCGACGAACTCGCGGCTGCGGCCGGCCTGCATCTCCAGGGTGAGCGACTGGCTCTCGTGCAGGCTCATGCCGCGGGCGGCACCGACGGGCTGGCGGCGCCAGGCGGCGGGGCGGCCCTGCTCGTAGAGGGCGTGGCCGGTCTCGTGCAGCACGCCCATCAGGGCGCGGGCGAAATCGGCCTCGTCGTAGCGGGTGGTGATGCGCACGTCGTCGGTGGCGCCGCCGCAGAACGGGTGCAGGCTGACGTCGAGCCGGCCCCGGGTGAAGTCGAATCCCGCCGCCCGCATCAGGGCGAGGCCGACCTGACGCTGGGTCTCGACCGGGAAAGGCCCCTCCGCCGCCAGTACCGGACCCGCCGTCTCCTGGCGCGCCCGTGCTTGCGTGATCAGGTCCGGCAGCTCGGCCTCCAGCACCGCGAAGAGCGGGTCGATCGCCGCCTGGCGCAGGCCCGGATCGTAGCTGTCGAGGAGGGCGTCGTAGGGCGCGAGTCCCAGGGCCTCGCCCTTCGCCCGGCCGATCTCGCGCTGGAGCCGCAGAACCTCGGCGAGGTCCGGCCGCAGCAGCGCGAAATCGGCCGTGCGGCGCGCCTCGCGCCAGGTCATCTCGGCCCGGGACACCGCCCGCGAATTCGCCTCGACGAGGTCGCGCGGCACCGCCGCGGCGTGGGTATGGGCCCGGCGCATCTCGGCGAGGTTCGCCTGCTGCCAATCGTCGAGGCCGTCCTCGTCGGCGGCCGCGGCGAGCCGGTCGGCGGTGCCGGGGTCGGTCAGGAGGTCGTGGGCGAGGCCGCGCAGCACCGCGATCTGGTCGCCCCGCCCCTCCGCCGCCCCGTCCGGCATCAGCGTCTGCGCGTCCCAGCCGAGGATGCCGGAGGCGTCCTCGAGGGCGCTGATGCGGGCGAAGGTGGCTTCGAGGGCGCGGTAGGCCTGCATGGAATCATCCGGTCGCTGTCGCTGGTCTGCCGGTTGTCCGACGGCAGGCCGTCCCCTGGCAAGGACCCGGCGACGGCTCGGCTCCCGACGCGGAGACGCCCCACGGCAACCGACCCGCCGCAACCTCGAAGCAACCTGCGTGCAGGCATGCGGCGTGCCGCCTGCAAGGCCGGCATGGTCGTCGGTCGCTCGACGTGATGGCGGAGGCTGGTGGCGGCCCGTGCCCTGGTCCGTCGGCATCTCCCCCTGAAAGCGGCCCACGCGCTCATGACGGAGCCGTTCGATACGGGCGAGGCCTCTGTCGAGGTGCCGGAGGTCGAGAGCGTGTGCCAGCGGGTCGCGGAGCCGGGAGCGCCCGGAATCGAGGCGCGCAGGCACGGGCCCGGATCCGATCTCCGTACGGTGCCGTCAGGGCGGCAATGAACCTCTCGCAGGCGCAGTTCGCGCTGCGGTCCGGCTTGGAGGAAGCGACGGTGACGGACCGGGGGCAGGGCCGGTCGCAGCCGAACGCCACGGCGATGACCCTGATCCGGGCCATCCATCGCCATCCGGAAGCGGTCCTGGATGCGCTCACCGCCGGCGCGAGCGTCAGCGAGGAGGGCGGGGCTTCCACCTGCTGACGAGGTTACGCGGACGACAGGCCGACGCCTTCGAAAGCGCCCCCCTCACGGCTCCACCCGCCTCAGCACGAAGGTCGTCCCGATCTCCGGGTCGCGCCGCCAGCGCCCCTCTCCCACCGGGATCAGCTCGACGCTGTGGCCGCGCCGCGCGACGAGGGTGAGGCGGCCGGCCTCGTAGTGCCAGGCGGTGGGATCGAACAGGGCGAGGCCCGGGTCGCGGCAGCCCTCCTGCACCTGGGCGGCGTCGGCCCTGAGCACGACCCGGCAGACGTCCTTCTCGACGAAGCGGTCGAGGGTGTAGAGCCCGGTGACGGCCGCCGCCGTCGCGGGGGCACCGGCCCAGCTGTCGCGCGACGCCTCGCGCGCCGAGGTCTGGGTCGAGAGCGCCACCTGCGTTACCAGCGGCGTGTCCGGGGCGGCGGGCCGAGCCGCGGCCTGAGCCAGGCTGTAGCGCTCGCCGCTGACGCTTTCCGCACTGCGGATGCCCTCGCCGTCCGGGGCCGCGAAGGCCAGCACCGGCTGGCCCTCCCGGTCGAGGAGCTGGATCAGGCCGCCCTCGAAGCGCCAGCCCCCGAGGCCGTTGACCACCGGCAGCGCCCGCCGGCAGCCGGCCGGGAAGCGCAGGGCCTGGCCGACCGGGCCGGGCTCGGCGGCCAGCATCAGGCCGCAGCGGCGGAAGCTGCCGTCGAGGGCGAGCTCCCACGCCCCCGCGGCCTCCCGGGCCGGACCCGTCTCCTGCGCCGCCGCGCCTCCCGTCCAGGCGAGGAAACCGAGGACGGGCAGGAGACGACGCAGGCGCATGGACGTGGCTCTCGAAGGTCAGCCTTTCCAGGGGGTCTCGGCCACGGGCGTCACCGGACCCTTGCCCTGGAACCAGGAGGTCAGGTTATCAACGACGAGCTGCCCCATTGCGTTGCGCGTGTGGTGCGACGCGGAGCCGACATGCGGCAGCAGCACCGCGTGCTCCTGCGCGATCAGGGCCGCAGGCACCTTCGGCTCCTCGGCGAACACGTCGAGGCCGGCGCTCTGGATCGTGCCGTCGGCGAGCGCCGCGGCCAGCGCGTCTTCATCCACGAGCGTGCCGCGCGCGACGTTGATCAGCACACCCTCCGGACCCAGGGCCTCCAGCACCTCGCGGCCGATCATGTTCTTCGTCTCGGGGCTGCCGGGTGCGACCACCATCAGCACGTCGCAGGCCTTCGCCATCTCGATGAGCGAGGGGAAGTATTCGTAAGGAACGTCCGCCTGCCGGTTACGGCCGTGATAGGCGATCGGCAGGCCGAAGGCGACGAGGCGGTGGGCGATCGCCCGGCCGATGCGGCCGAGCCCCAGGATGCCGACCTTGCGCCCGCGCAGGGTGCCGGTGAGCGGATAGGGCTTCTCCAGCCACTTGCCCTGGCGCAGGTAGCGGTCGACCTGCGGGATCTGCCGCACCGTGGCGAGCAGGAGGCCGACGGCCAGGTCCGCCACCTCGTCGGTCAGCACGTCCGGCGTGTTCGTCACCATCACGCCGCGCCGCCCGCAGGCGGCCGCGTCGATCGTGTCGTAGCCGACGCCGAAATTGGCGACGATCTCGAGCTTCGGCAGCCGGTCGAGCAGCGCGTCGTTCACGTGGACATGGCTCACCGCCATGCCGCGAATCTGAGGGCCGACCTCGTCCAGGAAGCGTTCCTTGTCCTCGGCCTTGTCGCCGCGATGGACGGTGAAGAGCCTCTCCAGGCTGTCGGTCACCAGCGGCATCATCGGCCGCATGATCAGCACGTCTGTGGACTTCAAGCCTGTCTCCCGGTCGTTTCTCGCGCATCCGACGATGGACGCATGGCGAGGGCGCTTGATCTTGCGCCCCGCGCGCCCGATGATGGCCGCCAACACGAGAGGCGGCAAGCCAGGCCGCCCCGTTCTTACGGGTCGAGGAAACAACCCAGATGAGCGTCAGACGCCCCCCTGAGGGCCCGCCTGTCGTGTGTTCGTCGTCTGCCTGTGGCAGCGCTGCCGTTCCGGTCCGCGCGCCGCGCGCGACTGCCTACTGAAGAAACACGACCACGAGGAGCCGATGGCCGGGCTGGAAATCAGGAACGTGCGCAAATCGTTCGGGGCCACCCCGATCCTGCACGGCGTCTCGATCGACATTCAAGACGGGGAATTCGTCATCCTGGTCGGCCCGTCGGGCTGCGGGAAGTCGACCTTGCTCCGCATGATCGCGGGCCTCGAGAACATCACGGCGGGCGAGATCCGGATCGGCTCGCGCGTCGTCAACGCGGTGCCGCCCAAGGAGCGCGACATCGCCATGGTGTTCCAGAACTACGCGCTCTACCCGCACATGACGGTGAAGGACAACATGGCCTTCTCGCTGAAGCTGCGGAAGGCCGCGAAGGAGGAGGTCGAGAGCCGGGTCAGCCGCGCCGCGGCGATCCTCGGCCTGGAGAAGCTCCTCGACCGCTATCCGCGCCAGCTCTCCGGCGGCCAGCGCCAGCGCGTCGCGATGGGGCGGGCGATCGTGCGCGACCCGCAGGTCTTCCTGTTCGACGAGCCCCTGTCGAACCTCGACGCCAAGCTGCGCGTGGCGATGCGGGCCGAGATCAAGGAGCTGCACCAGCGGCTGCGCACCACGACGGTCTACGTCACCCACGACCAGATCGAGGCCATGACCATGGCCGACAAGATCGTGGTGATGCATGACGGCGTGGTCGAGCAGATCGGCGCGCCGCTCGAGCTCTACGACCGGCCCGACAACATGTTCGTCGCCGGCTTCATCGGCTCGCCGGCGATGAACTTCCTCAAGGGCAAGGTGGCGGGCGACAAGTTCCGGACCGAGGGCGGCCTGACCCTGCCGCTGCCGACCCGCGGCGCGCGCCCCGCCGACGGCATGCCGGCGGTCTACGGCCTGCGGCCCGAGCATGTCCGGCTCTCCGAGAGCGGCGTGCCGGTCGAGGTGGCTGTGGTGGAGCCGACCGGCTCCGAGACGATGGTGCTGGTGCGCCCGCCGGGCGCCGGCACCCAGGACGTCTCCAAGGAGGTCGCCCGCGACATCGCCTGCGTGTTCCGCGACCGCATCGGCGCCGGCCCGGGCGAGCGGATCAGCATCACGGCGGATCCCGGCCTCGTCCACCTGTTCGACGCCGAGAACGGCCGCCGCCTGAACTGAGCCCGCCGAACGGAGCCAGCACGTTCGGCCGGCGGCGGGACGC
>JAEWKL010000864.1 GCA_023386115.1 Pseudomonadota bacterium | reverse complement strand
TGCGTGCCCAGGGTGAGCCGCGCCGGCGGCGCGAGGCCGGCCGGGTCGGGGCGCTCGCGCGCGTCCCCTCCATGCAAGTCGCGCCTTTCCAAGCGGACCTCCCCTGCGTTCCCTCTGCCGGCGTGGGCGGACGGTGTCTCCCGTCTCGACAGGCGCGCCGTTTGATGCCAGCCTAAGTGTGATCACAGATCACGGCAACCCGAACGACCGTGATGCGATCCCGGGCAGGACACGCACCATGACGCAGGGCTCCACTCCCAAGCCGCCGCTCATTACGCCCCCCCTCATCACGCGCCGCCGCCTCGTGCAGGGCGGCCTCGCGGCCGGCGCCGCGCTCGCCATGCCGGGCCTCGTGCGCGCACAAGGGGCGCCCATCCGCATCGGCCACCTCACACCGCGCACCGGCTTTCTCGGGCCGCTCGGCGAATACGCCGTGATGGCGGCCCAGCTCGCCGCCGAGGAGATCAATGCCGCCGGCGGCATCAACGGTCGCAAGGTCGAGCTCCTGACCGAGGATTCGGTCAATCCGCAGACCGCCTCCGGCAAGGCCGAGCGCTACGTCGAGCGCGACAAGGTCGCGGCGATCGTCGGCGAGATTTCCTCGGCCTCGGCGCTGGCCATCGGCCAGGTGGCGCAGCGGGGGAAGACGATCTTCCTCAATACCGGCGCCAATTCGGACGCCCTGCGCGGGCAGGATTGCAAGCGCTACATGTTCCACGTCGAGGGCGCGAACTCGATGTACGTCAAGGCGGTCGGCCGCTCCCTGACCGAGGGCGGGCTCGTCAAGGGCAAGCGCTGGTACTCGCTCACCGCCGACTACGCCTTCGGCCACGATCTCCTGCGGGTCGCCAAGGTGTTCATGCAGGGCCAGGGCGGAACCTTCGCGGCCGACGAGCTGGTGCCGACCGACGCCACCGATTTCTCCGCCTACCTGATCAAGATCCGGCAGGCGAAGCCCGATCTCGTGATCTCGAACCTCGCCGGCAACCAGATCACCAACTTCCTCAAGCAATACGCCGAGTACGGCCTGCCCTTCCCGGTCGCCGGGTTCGGGTTCGACACCGCTTTGGCCTGGGGCGCCGGCCCCGGCAACTTCGCCGGCACCTGGCCCTGCCTATGGCACCACAAGGTCGACACACCCTCCGCCAAGGCCTTCGTGGCGGCCTTCACGAAGAAATTCGGCAAGCCGCCCGAGAACCAGGCCTGGGGCGACTACAACGCGGTCAAGATCGTCGCCAAGGCGATGGCCGATACCGGGTCGACCGAGGGGCCGAAGCTGGTCTCCTACCTGGAGAGCGGCGCGACATTCGACGTGCAGAAGCCGCGGCCTGGTTATTTCCGTGCCCGCGACCACCAGCTCATCAGCGAGATGTACGCGATCACGGCGCTGCCCGCCGACAAGGTGAAGGACAAGTGGGACCTGTTCACCTCGACCCCGGCGATCCCCGGGCCCAACGAGGACATGGAGGTGCTGGCGCCGACGGCGGAGGAGGCGGCGTGCAAGATGGAGGGATAGGGGTCCGGCTTCCTGCGTGACGCCACGCTCTCCCATTCTCGGTGAGAGCAACGGTCTGTGCGCATCGCCTCCTCTCCCCGCCCCCGGGGAGAGGAGAAGCCCGCGCTCCATCCTGAATACCGCAGGATATCCCCCATGGCTTCGACGTCATTCTACAGGAGCTGACCCCGTGCTCCTCCTCACCCTCGCCGTCGAGCAGGTCGTCAACGGCCTGTTCCTGGGCGCGATCTACCTCCTGATCGCGCTCGGCCTGTCTCTGATCTTCAGCTTGGGCGGCATCGTCAACCTGGCCCACGGCGCGTTCTACGCGATCGGCGCCTACCTGACGATCGTGCTCTCTCCTGCCCTCGGCTTCGGCGGCTCGATCGTCGCCGCGCCCGTCCTCGTCGCGGTGATCGGCCTCGTGGTGGAGCGGCTGCTGTTCCGGCGGTTCTACCGCGCCGACCCGATCCTCTCGCTGCTCCTCACCTTCGGCCTCGCGATGGTGGCCGAGCAGGCCCTGCGGATGATCTTCGGCGCGCCGCCCCTGCCCTACTCCATCCCGCAGGCCCTGCGCGGGCAGATCTTCGTCGGCGACTTCGTGCTGTCGCGCTACCGGCTCACCATCCTGGCGGCGGTCGTCGTGGCGGTGGCCGGCGTCTGGTTCCTGCTCCAGCGCACCACCTTCGGGCGGGTGGTCCGGGCCGGGGTCCAGAACCCCGACATGGTCGCGGCGCTCGGCATCTCGCTCAAGCCCTACATGGCGACGGTGGTCGGGTTGAGCGTCGGCCTCGCGGCGCTCGCCGGGGTGATGCTGGCGCCGATCTCCGGCGTCCACCCGGCGATGGGCGCGGAGGTGCTCACCGGCGCCTTCGTGGTGGTGGTGATCGGCGGGCTCGGCTCGTTCTGGGGCGTGGTGCTGGCCGCCCTCATCGTCGGCGTCGTGCGCGGCCTCATGGTGCTGGCCTATCCCGGCTTCGCCGAGGCCGCGATCTACGCCCTGATGGCGGTCATCCTGCTCGTCCGGCCCCGCGGCCTCCTGGGCGAGCGCATCCTGCGGTTCGAGTGACGATCATGGCCGACCGCAGCGAGAGCTTCACCCTGCCGCTCCTGGCCGTTGCCCTCGTGGCCCTGCCGTTCTGCCTGGAGGGCTTGGGCCTCACCCTCACCTCGGCCACCGACGTGGTGGTGTTCGCGGTGGCCTGCATGGGGCTCAACATCCTGGTCGGGCAGACCGGGCTCGTCTCCTTCGGACACGGCGCCTTCTTCGGCCTCGGCGCCTACGCGGCGGCGATCGGCCAGCGGATGCTCTTCCCCGGCACCCTGCTGCCGCCGGTCCTGTTCGCCCTCGCCGTCGTGGCCGCGTCGTCCCTGCTCCTCGGCCTGCTGATCCTGCGCCGGCGCGGCGTCTACTTCTCGCTCCTGACGCTGGCGCTGTCGGCCCTGTCCTTCACGATCGCCTTCCGCTGGACGGCGCTCACCGGCGGCGAGAGCGGCTATGGCGGCGTCGAGCGGACGCGTTTCCTCGGGCTCGATCTCGATGCGGCCTGGAGCTGGTACGGTCTCGTGGCCGTCACGGGCTTCCCGGTCGCCTTCGGGCTCGGGCGCTTCCGGCGCTCCGCCGTCGGCACGGTGCTGGAGGCGATCCGCGAGAACGAGCAGCGGGCGCGCTTCCTCGGCTATCCGACCAACCGCTACAAGCTCCTCGCCTTCACGGTCTCCGCCACCGTGACCGGCCTCGCCGGCGTTCTGAGCGTCTTCACCCACCGTTTCGCCTCGGCCGAACCCCTGGGCTCCGCCTTCTCGGGCGAATTGCTCGCCATGGTGGTGATCGGCGGCATGCGGAGCTTCGCCGGGCCGGCGATCGGGGCATTGTTCTTCATCTTGTTCCGGGAGATGCTGTCGATCTGGACCGCCGACTGGCTGTTCTGGTTCGGCCTCCTGTTCGTCGGCTTCATCCTGTTCTCGCCCGACGGCCTGGTCGGCATCGGCCGGCGCGTCTGGCGGATGGTGCGTCCGCCCGCCACCGAGGACGCCGCGATGGCGGGCCGCCGAGCCGGCGCGCCTGAGAACCTGCCGCCCTTCCTGCGGCCCGATGGCGTGGTCGATGGTGTCATTCTGGCCGCCCGCGGCATCGCCAAGCGCTTCGGCGGGCTGAAGGCGGTCGACGGGGTCACCCTCCTGGTCCGCGACCGGACGCTGCACGCCCTAATCGGCCCCAACGGCGCCGGCAAGACCACCGCCTTCAACCTGATCTCCGGGATGTACCGGCCGGATGCCGGCACCGTGACCCTTAGCCAGACCTCGATCGCCGGCTTCGCGCCGGAGCGGATCTGCGCGGCCGGCATCGGCCGCTCGTTCCAGATCACCAACCTGTTCCCGGCGCTCTCCGTCGCGGACAACATCCGCCTCGCCGTGCAGGGGCGCCGCCCCGGCCGCTTCAATCCCTGGCGCGACGCCCGTGCCGACCGGGAGGCCGCGGCCGAGACCACCGAGATCCTGCGCTGGCTCGGCCTCGCCGGGCTGGAGCGGGCCGAGGCCGGCTCGCTCTCCTATGGTGGCCAGCGCCTCCTCGACATGGGGGTGGCGCTCGCCACGAGACCCCGGGTGCTGCTCCTCGACGAGCCGCTGGCGGGCCTCGCCGCCGCCGAGCGCACCCGCATCGGCGACATCATCAAGCGGGTCTCGACCGAGGTGCCGGTGCTGATGGTCGAGCACGACATCGACCGCGTCTTCCAGATCGCCGATGCGGTCACGGTGATGAACGAGGGCACGGTGCTGGTCGACGGGACCGTGGAGGATGCCCGCACCTCTCCGCGGGTGCAGGAGGTCTATATCGGCTCCGGCACCGCCGCGATGGCCGCCAAAGCCCGCCCGAGCGCCGCCGAGCCGCGCGTGCTGCTCTCGCTCGAGGGTGTCGATACCTACTACGGCAAGAGCCACATCCTGTCGGGCGTCACCTTCGACGTCCACGCCCACGAGATCGTGGCCCTGCTCGGCCGCAACGGCGCCGGCAAGTCGACTTGCCTCAAGACCATCACCGGGCTCAGCCCCCACGCCGCCGGCCACATCCGTCTCGGCGACGAAGCCCTTGACGGCCGCTCGGCGGCGGCGATCGCCCGGGCCGGAATCGGCTACGTGCCGCAGGGGCGCGGCCTTTTCGCGGGAATGAGCGTCGCCGAGAACCTGGAGCTCGGCCGGCTCAAGCGCCGCACCGGCAACGGCGTGCACTGGGACGAGGAGCGCGTGCTGTCCTACTTCCCGCGCCTGCGCGAGCGCTGGCGCACCGCGGCCGACAACCTGTCGGGTGGCGAGCAGCAGATGGTGGCGGTGGCGCGCGCCCTGTCCGGCGACGTGCGGGTGCTGCTCCTCGACGAGCCGTTCGAGGGGCTGGCCCCGGCGGTGGTCGAGAGCCTGTTCGAGACCTTCGATTCCTTACGCCGGGAGGTCTCGATCGTCATCGTCGACCACAACCTCGACCTCGCGCTCGCCCTCTCCGACCGTACCGTGGCCCTGGAGCGCGGCCGGGTGATGCATGTCGGCCCCTCGCAGGCCCTGCGCGACGACCTCGCCCTTCGCCGGCAGGTGCTGTGGCTGTGAGTTCTTGTCTATGATCCGCTCCAAGGGAGATTCGCCACCGATGCCAAGTGTTGCCGTCGTCGGGGCCGGGCTGATCGGCCGGTCCTGGGCCGTGGTCTTCGCCCGATCGGGATTCGCCGTCCGCCTCACCGACATCCACGGAGCGGCGCTCGATGCCGCCCCCGGGCATATCGAAGAGGCCCTGCGCCAGCTCGAGACCCACGGCCTCGTCGCCGACGTTCCGGCCATCCTCGCCCGGATCCAGACCTGCCCGACCCTCGCCGAGGCGGTGACCGGGGCCGACCTCGTGCAGGAGAACGGCCCCGAGACGGTGGAGGCGAAGCGCGCGCTCTTCGCCGAACTCGATTCGCTCTGCGGTCCGGAGACGATCCTCGCCTCCTCGACCTCGGCCATCGTCGCCTCGCTGTTCACCGAAGGCCTCGCGGGGCGAGCCCGCTGCCTCGTCGGCCACCCGGTCAACCCACCCCACCTCGTGCCGGTGGTCGAGCTCTGCGGCGCGCCGTGGACCGACCCGGCGGTGGTGGAGCGCGCCCGCGCCCTCTACGAGGCCGCCGGTCAGGCGCCGGTGACGGTGCACCGCGAGGTCGAGGGCTTCGTGCTCAACCGCCTGCAAGGGGCGCTGCTCTCGGAGGCGTTCCGCCTCGTCGCCGAGGGCGTGGTGAGCCCGGCCGACCTCGACAAGACGGTGGCCGAGGGCCTCGGCCTGCGCTGGTCCTTCCTCGGTCCCTTCGCCACGATCGATCTCAATGCGCCCGGGGGCGTGGCCGATTATGCCGCCCGCTACGGCGGCTTCTACGGTCGGCTCGCCGCCGATCCGGCTCCTGCCTCGGTGTGGTCGCCCGAGAGCACCGCCCGCATCGTCGCCGCCTGGGACGGCGGCCCCGATCCTGCCCCGCCGGCGGAGCGCAGCCGCCGCCGCGACGCACGCCTCGCCGCCCTCATGGCGCACAAACGTGCGCAGTTGCACAAGCGCGCCCAGTCTTAAGGAGAAACCCCCATGGCCAAGCGGAAAGTCGTCATCACCTGCGCCGTCACCGGCGCGATCCACACCCCCTCGATGTCGCCGCACCTGCCGGTGACCCCCGACCAGATCGCCGAGGCTGCGATCGGCGCGGCGGAGGCCGGCGCGGCCATCGTCCACCTGCACGCCCGCGACCCGAAGACCGGCAAGCCCGACCAGTCGCCGCAGGCCTTCGAGCCGTTCCTGAAGGTCATCAAGCAGCGCTCGAACTGCGTGGTGAACCTCACCACCGGCGGCGCCCCGACCATGGGGATCGACGAGCGTCTCGGCCCGGCAGCCCACTTCAAGCCGGAGGTCGCCTCGCTCAACATGGGGTCGATGAATTTCGGCCTCTACCCGATGCTGGAGCGCTTCAAGACCTTCCAGCACGACTGGGAACAGCCCTACCTGGAGGGTTCGCGCGACCGGATCTTCAAGAACACGTTTGCCGACATCGAGCACATCCTCACGACTTGCGCCGAGAACGGCACCCGGTTCGAGGTCGAGTGCTACGATATCGGCCACCTCTACACGCTGGCCCACTTCGCCGATCGCGGCGTGATCAAGCCGCCCTTCTTCGTCCAGAGCGTGTTCGGCATCCTCGGCGGCATCGGCCAGCATCCGGAGGACGTCCAGCACATGAAGCGCACCGCCGACCGGCTGTTCGGCGGCGATTACCGCTGGTCGGTGCTGGGGGCGGGCCGCAACCAGATGACCATCGCCGCACAGGCGATCGCGCTCGGCGGCAACGTCCGGGTGGGGCTGGAAGATTCACTGTGGATCGGGCCCGGCCAGATGGCCGAGTCCAATGCGCAGCAGGTCTTGAAGGCGCGCCAGATCATCGAGGGGCTGGGGCTGGACGTGGCGACCCCGGACGACGCCCGCGAGATCCTGGCGCTGAAGGGCGGAGACCGGGTGGATTTCTAGTCGTTACTGGAAAGATACCTTGGAAGCACCCACGCTCAACCCTCCCCCCCTCTGCGGGGGAGGGTGCCCCACGGCGAGTGCGAAGCACTCGTGCGTGGGGCGGGAGAGGGGCAGCGCGACGCCGATCCAGCCTGTGCCCTTCATTCCGGGCGCGACCTCTCCACAAGCGTGGTCCCCTCTCGGCGGGACTTCGTCCCGCTGCGCTCACTGCGTTCGCCACCCTCCCCCGCAGAGGGGGGAGGGTTCGCGCGCTCTACATGGAAGACGTCGTTCTACTGAGATCAAGAGCGAGCCAGAGCCCTTACGGCACCATCGCCCCTTGCGTCTCCACGTACACCGCGTAGATCGACGTGCTCGCGGCCATGAACAGCCGGTTCTTCTTCGGCCCGCCGAAGCAGAGGTTGGCGCAGGTCTCCGGCAGGTGGATCTTGCCGATGAGGTCGCCGGAGGGCGTGTAACAGCGTACCCCGTCCTCCTTCGGGTCGGCCCAGCCCATCGAGCACCAGACGTTGCCGTCGACGTCGGTGCGCACCCCGTCGGTGAAGCCCGGCGCGAAACCCTCCGCGAAGACCCGGTCGCCGGTGAGCCGGTCACCTTCCACGTTGAAGGCCCGGATGTTCGCCCGGCCGCCATGGGTCGCGCCGGAATCGACCACGTAGAGGATCTTCTCGTCGGGTGAGAAGGCGAGGCCGTTCGGCCGGTCGATGCCTTCCGCCACGACCTTCGCCTGGCCGGTCGACGGATCGAGCCGGTAGACCCGGGTCGGCAGCTCCGCCTTGTCCTTGTGGCCCTCGTAAAACCCGTCGATGCCGTAGCCCGGATCGGTGAACCAGACCGCGTTGTCGGAGGCCACCACCACGTCGTTGGGGGCGTTGAGCGGCTTGCCGTCGAACTTGTCGATCAGCACCGTGATCTTTCCGTCCGGCTCGGTGCGGGTCACCCTTCGAGTGTCGTGCTCGCAGGTGATCAGCCGGCCCTGCCGGTCGCGGGTATTGCCGTTCGAGTAGTTCGAGTTCGTCCGGAACACGCCGACATGGCCGTTCTCGAGCCAGCGCATGATCCGGTTGTTGGGGATGTCGCTCCACAGGAGATAGCCGCCGTCCCGGAAATAGACCGGGCCTTCGGCCCAGCGGAAGCCGGTGGCGATGCGCTCGATGGCGGCGTTGCCGACCTTGTAGCGGAAGCGCTTGTCCAGAACCTCGACCCGCGGGTCGGGATAGCGGGTGCCCGGCAGGTCGCCGAGGGGCAGCCTTTCGGCCCGCGCCGCGACCGTGGTCGCCGTCAGGGCGGCGGCACCCGCGAGGACGTCACGTCGGTTCATCACTCGTCTCCTCCCGTCCGGTGTCTTCGCGCCGGACGGGGGGATTGTACGGAAGCCGGGCGCTGTGTCTCGTGGTTTTCTATGGTCCGACCGCCGTTGTGGCGATCGCACGGCCGACGTATATATGGCGTGTATATATGGAGGCGTCATGACCGTCGCGAAGCTGTTCATGTCGGGTGGGAGCCAAGCCGTCCGGCTGCCGCGGGAATTCCGCTTCGACGGCAGCGAAGTCGAGATCTTTCGCCGTGGCGACGAAGTCGTCCTGCGCGAGCGCCCGGCTAATCTTTCCGTGCTCCTCGACATCATCGACAGCATGCCTGCCGACATGCTGACCGATTTGCATGATGGCCCACCGCAGGAGCGCGAGGGCCTGTGACGCCTCGCTACCTTCTCGATACGAACGCCATCATCGCGCTCCGCCGCAGGCGACCGCGCTCGGTCGTCGATCGACTGGCTGCGCTGCGCATCGGCGAAGCCGTCATGTCGCCCGTGACTTACGGAGAGCTGTGCTTTGGGGCGGAGAAGAGCGTGGACCGAGACAACGCTTTCGCGGTCCTCGCCCGATTGGTCGCCGTCGTTCCGATCGAGCTCGCTGAGCCCGAGGAGACCGGCCGCCGTTATGGTGCACTCCGGGCCACGCTCGGACGACAAGGTCAATTGATCGGCAACAACGATGTCTGGATCGCCGCGCACGCACTCGCGTCCAGCCTCACGCTCGTGACCGGGAACGTCCGTGAGTTCAGCCGCGTGCCCGGTCTCGTCATCGAGGATTGGACGACCTCATGAAGGCCGTCCGGATCCATTGCATTATTTCCGATACACCTCCCCATCCAGCCCATGCGGCCGCCCGGCCGCCAGCAGTGTCTCCCACACCGGATCCGTGAGCGGCACGCCCTCGGCCAGGCGCTTCGCCCGGGTCCGCCGCTCCGGCTCGCCCGGCAGCAGCACCTCGCCGCCAGGCACCGGGCGGGCACTCTTGAAGAAATCGAGATAGGCGCGGGTCTCGCGCACCATCGCGTCCTCGGAGCCGAAGGCTTGCGGGGTCATGTAGAGCGACAGCATCCCGTTGCAGAACCGCCGCGCCCCGGGCCCCGCCGTGCCCGAGCCGGTGAGCGCCCCGGCGAGCAATTCGCACATCAGCGCCAGCCCCGAGCCCTTGTGCTCGCCGAAGGCCCGGATCGCGCCGGCACCGTTGCGGTTATCGCGCTCCGGGCCGTCGAGGGGGCCGTACAGGGTCGCGGGATCGGCGGAGAGGCGCCCATCGGGCTCGATCAGCACGCCTTCGGGCAGCGGCTTGCCGCCCTGCGAGGCGACCAGCACCTTGCCCTCGGCCACCGCAGAGGTCGCGAAGTCGAGGATCACCGGCTCGGCGCCCTGGACCGGGACACCCGCCGCGAAGGGCGCGGTCGAGAAGCGCCGGTCGACCGAGCCGAAGGGCGCGACGAGGAGGCTGCCCGCCACGTTGACGAAATGCACCGAGACGAGGCCGGCTGCCGCCGCCTGCTCGGCCCATTCGCCGATGCGGCCGAGATGGCCGGCATGGCGCAGGGCCACGATGGCGACGCCGTTCTCGTGCGCCTTGCGGATGCCGAGCTCCGTCGCGAAGGGACCGGCGGTCTGGCCGAAGCCGTAATGGGCGTCGACGAGGGCGAAGGCCGGGCCGTCGCTCACCACCTCGGGCGTGCGGTCGGCCTCGACCTCGCCCTCCTGCAGCCAGGCGACGTAGCGCGGCACCCGGATCACCCCGTGGCTGTCATGACCCGTCAGGTTGGCGGCGACGAGGTAGCGGCCGATCCGCTCGGCCTCCGCGTCCGAGCAGCCCTCGCGCGAAAAGATGTCCCGGACGTAGGCGGTCAGGCCCGCGGCGGCGATCTGCATGAAAAACCCTCCCGGTTTCTTGATTCTGGCGGCCGGAAGAATGGCTGCGCCGGGGCCGCAGGTCGAGGGCGCCCGGCGCAGATCTGACCAGGCATTTTTAATCCCGGGGGTGGACATGGCAGCGCTGCCGGTGTCTCATCCGCCGCCAAGGCCGGGCCTCGCAGCACCGGCTATTCCCACGGGAGGAACATGCCGATGAGGACGACGCGCCGCGTTTTCCTGAAGAGTGCGGCCACGGTCGCGGCCACCGGCCTCGTCGCGCCGTCGATCATTCGACCCGTCAGCGCCCAGCAAGGCGGCACGATCCGCATCGGCATGGTACTGCCGGTCACCGGACCCGGCGCCGATGCCGGCCGCTTCGCCCTCAACGGCGCGAAGATCGCGCTGGAAGCCGTCAACAAGGCCGGCGGCGTCCTCGGCAAGCCGATGGAGCTCGTCACCGAGGACGACCAGACCACCAATCCGGGCGCGGTGCTGGCCTTCTCCAAGCTCGCCTCGCAACCCGACCTCGTGGCGTTCCTCGGCTCGATCCGCTCGACCCAGAACCACGCCATGGCGCCTGACATCCTCAAGACCGGAAAGCCCGTGGCCTTCGGCGGCACCGACCCGGTGCTGACCCAGCTCGGCAATCCGTGGCTGTTCCGCTTCCGTCCGAACGACAGCTTCTCGGCCCGCGTCATCGCCGAGTACGGCGTGAGCGCCCTCAACAAGAAGAAGTGGGCGATCATCCACTCGACCGACGCCTTCGGCACCAGCGGCGCCAAGGCGCTGACCGAGGCCCTCGGCAAGGCCGGCGCCACGGTGGCCCTCGACCAGGGCTACACCAACCAGAGTCAGGACTTCACGCCCGTCGTGCTGGCGATCCGCCAGTCGGGCGCCGACGTGATCGGCTCGTACTTCACCTTCGAGAACGATCTCGGCATCTTCGCCCGGCAGCTGCGCCAGCTCGGCGTCCAGGCGCCCTGGGTCGGCTCCCCCTCGATCGTCAACGTCACGGCGCTCAAGCTCGCCGGGCCGTCGCTCTACGGCACCTACGGCGTCGCCGACTATGCCGAGGAATCGAGCGACACCGCGCGCGCCTTCGCCAAGGCCTACCGGGCGGTGATGAAGCTCCCTCCCGACAACCAGTCGTCCTGGACCTTCGACGCCGTGACGGTGCTGGCGAAGGCCATCAACGCCGCCGGCAAGACCGATCCGAAGGCGATCCGCGAGGCTCTGCTCGCCATCCGCGGCCACGAGGGCGCCGAGGGCACCTACAACTTCGACCAGAACGGCGACGGCCTGCACGGCTACAACGTGGTGCGCAACGACAAGGGCAACATCGTCTTCGACAAGCGCATCGACTTCTACAAGGCCTGATCTCCCGAACATTTTCATGCGGGACGGCGATAAGCCGTCCCGACGCCGTCTCGGTCGTCGTTCGACCGGCGGCACGACCCCATTCATCCGATCCGGGACGGGCCCTGATGGACCTCATCCTCCAGCTCTTGTTCACCGGGATCGGCATCGGCGCCGTCTACGCGCTCGTCGCGCTCGGCTTCGTGCTGATCTTCCGTGCCACCAACGTGGTGAACTTCGCGCAGGGCGAGTTCTCGATGGTGGCCGCCTTCCTCATGGTGGTCTTCGCCGTCGACCTGGAATGGCCGTACTGGCTGTCGTTCCTGCTCGCCATCGGCGGCATGGCCTTGCTCGGGGCGTTGTTCAACCTCGGCGTCTATTATCCGCTGCGACACCGCACCTATCTGCCGGTGATCATCTCGACCATCGGTGCCTCGATCTTCCTCGCCAACACCACGCTGGCCCTCTACGGGCCGCAGCCGCAGGTGCTGCCGCCGGTCTTCGAGACGCAAGGGTTCCTGGTCGGCCCGGTCTTCCTCGACACCCAGTACCTGCTGATCATCGCCGTCACCGCAGTGCTGGTGGCGTTCCAGTACTGGTTCTTCGAGCACACCCTGATCGGCAAGAAGCTGCAGGCCACGTCCCAGGACAAGGAGATGGCGGCTTTGCTGGGCATCCCGGTCGCCGGGATGATCATGCTGACCTTCGTGTACAGCGCGGTGCTGGGCGGCATCGCCGGTATCCTGGTCGCGCCGGTCTTGTTCGTGTCGATCCAGATGGGCGCCACCATCGCGCTCAAGGCCTTCGCTGCCACCATCATCGGCGGCTTCGGCGACGTGACGGGCGCGATCATCGGCGGGCTGGCGCTCGGCATCATCGAGACCTTCGGTGCGGCCTACATCTCGGTGCCCTACAAGGACGCCTTCGCCTTCATCGTCCTCGTCGCCTTCCTGGCCTTCCGCCCGCAGGGCATCTTCGGCGAACGCATCGCGGAGAAAGCATGACCGGCTCCCCTCGCCCCGTCGCGGCGGACCCGGTGTCCGTCGCCCCCGCCCGCCGCTTCCCCCTCGGCAGCCTCGCCTACGCGGCCCTGGTCGCGGTCGCGGTGTTCCTCGCCGCCACGACGCCGTTCAGCGGCTACGTGCTCAACATCCTGATGCAGGCCGCGACCTACGCCATCGCGGTCATCGGCCTCACCGTCGTCCTCGGCCTCTGCGGGCAGATCAACCTCGCCCAGGCCGCCTTCTTCGGCATCGGCGCCTACGCGGTCGGCCTCGGCACCGTCGATCTCGGCATCAGCTTCTGGCTCTGCCTGCCGATCGGCCTCGTCCTGGCGCTGATCCTCGGCGCGGTGCTCGGTGCCTCGACGCTGCGGCTGGGCGGCCACTATCTCGCGATGGTGACGATCTCGTTCCAGCAGATCCTGACGCTGATCATGATCAACTGGATCCCGGTCACCCACGGGCCGGACGGCGTGCCGAACATCAAGCGTCCCGGGCTCTTCACCGATGGCCAGAGCTACCTCGCGCTCTGTGTCTTCGTCCTGGCGGCGGTCGCCTACGCGGTCTGGCGGATGCCCAAGACCCGGCTCGGCCGCGCCATGCGGGCGGTGCGCGACAACGAGCTGGCGGCGGGCGTCACCGGCATCGACATCTACCGCACCAAGGTGATGGCCTTCGCCATCGGCGCCCTGCTCGCGGGCTTAGGGGGCGGGCTGTTCGCCGGCAGCTTCACCTATATCAGCCCGGATCAGTTCTCCTTCGCCGAGTCGGTGGTGTTTCTCACCATGGCGCTTCTCGGCGGCGTCGGCTCGCCGGTCGGCGCGGTGATCGGCACCGGACTCCTGATCCTGATCCCCGAATGGCTGCGCTTCCTGAAGGAGATCCCGGGCCTGTACCTGGCGATCTACGGCCTCGCCGTCATCCTGATCGTGGTGTTCATGCCCGAGGGCATCTGGGGCTTTCTCGGCGACCAGGTGAAGCGCCTGCGGCCGCGGACGGCGAGCCCGCCCCGGGCCCAGGAGCTGACGCTCTCCCAGGATGCGGCCTCCGCCGCCCCGGTGCTCGAGGTCGAGGGCCTGTCGAAGCATTTCGGCGGCCTGAAGGCCGTGGACGAGGTCAGCTTCACGGTGACCCGCGGCGGCATCCACGCCCTGATCGGCCCGAACGGATCGGGCAAGACCACGACGCTCAACGTGCTGTCGGGCCTCTACACCCCGACCGGCGGAAAGGTGCGCCTGAACGGCCAGGACATCACCCGCTTCGCGCCGCACCAGCGCGCGGCGGCGGGCCTCGGGCGGACGTTCCAGAACATCCGCCTGTTTCGCTCGATGAGCGCGCTCGAGAACGTGGTGATCGGCGCCGAGCGGCCGGGCAACGGCATCGTCGCCCATGACCGCGCCTCCCTCGAAGCCCGGGCGCGGGCGGCCCTCGCCTTCGTCGGGCTGGAGACCCGGGCGGACGAGCCGATCTCGTCCTTCTCCTACGGCCACCAGCGTCTGGTCGAGATCGCCCGGGCGCTCGCCGGCAACCCGGTGCTGCTCCTCCTCGACGAGCCGGCGGCGGGCCTCAACTCGACCGAGAAGAACGCGTTGACCGTGCTGCTGCGCCGGATGGCCGCCAAGGGCCTGACCATCCTGATCATCGACCACGACATGACCCTGGTGAGCGACGTGGCGAGCCACATCACGGTGCTGAATTTCGGCCGGCGCATCGCCGACGGGGTCACCGCCACGGTGTTGCGCGAGCCTGCCGTGATCGAGGCCTATCTGGGCCAGGAATCGACGGAGGGGCCCGGCGTCGGCCTCAAGACCGACCTCGCCCCGGCCTGAGCAGGAGACACACGATGGCACTCCTGGAAATCCGCGACCTGACCGTGCGCTACGGCGAGATCGAGGCCGTGCGCGGCATCTCGTTCTCGGTCGAGGCGGGCGAGGTCGTGACCCTGCTCGGCTCCAACGGGGCCGGCAAGTCGACCACGCTCAAGACCATCTCCGGCCTGGTCAAGCCGGCCGGCGGCGAGGTGCTGTTCGAGGGCCAGTCGCTCCTCGGTCTCAAGCCCGAGGAGATCGTGCGCCGCGGCGTGGCGCACGTGCCGGAGGGCCGCCGCGTCTTTCCGGGCCTCACCGTGCGCGAGAACATCATGCTCGGCGCCTCGAACCGGAAGGGCCTGTCCTCGCGCCAGATCCGCGACGAGGCGGAGAGCATGTTCGAGCTCTTCCCCGACATCCGGCGCTTCGGCGACGCGCTCGGCTGGACGCTCTCGGGCGGCCAGCTCCAGATGGTGGCGCTCGCCCGCGGGCTGATGGCGAAGCCCCGCATCCTCCTGCTCGACGAGCCATCGCTCGGCCTCGCTCCGGTGATCGTGCAGGCGGTGTTCGCGATCATCGCCGAGGTGCGCCGGCGCGGCACCACCGTGCTCCTCGTCGAGCAGAATGCCCGCATGGGCCTCTCGGTCGCCGATCGCGGCTACGTGCTGGAGACCGGCCAGCTCGTGCTCAGCGGCGAGCCGCAGGCGCTCTGGGCCAATGACGACATCCGGGCGGCGTATCTGGGTGGGCGGGCCAAGGCGGAGGCGCTGGCGCATTGACGCCTGTTCGAGCGAGTTGAGGACTTCGCCCACCCGCAACCTCAGGATGAGGGCGCGGGTGGGATGAGATTCCAATGCGCCCGGAACGGCCGTAGACTTCGATCACGGTTTTGAAGGTCCCTCCCCATGTCCACCCCCACGCCCCTCCACCCCACCAATCCCCGCACCGTCCGCCTCAGCCCCGAGGACAACGTCGTGGTGGCGGTGGACCCGATCGTGCCCGGCGCCGCCGTCGAAGGCGTGACCGCCTCGGCGCGCGTCCCGCGGGGCCACAAATTCGCGGTGGTGGCGATTCCGGAGCGTGCGCCGATCCGGAAGTTCGGTCAGATCATCGGCTTCGCGAGCCGCGCCATCGCCCCGGGCGAGTGGGTGCACGAGCACAATGTCGGTCTCGGCGACGACAAGGGCGACTTCGCCCGCGACTACCGGTTCTGCGAGGAGGCAAGGCCCGTCGCGATGGTGCCAATGCCTGCGCGCGCCACCTTCGAGGGGTATCGCCGGGCCGACGGCCGGGTCGGCACCCGCAACTATGTCGGCGTGCTGACCTCGGTGAACTGCTCGGCCACCGTCGCCCGCTTCATCGCCGAGGAGGCGCGCCGTTCCGGCCTCCTCGACGAGTTCCCGGGCATCGACGGCATCATCCCCCTCACCCACGGCACCGGCTGCGGCTACGACATCCAGGGCGAGGGCGCCGACATCCTCAAGCGCACCCTCTGGGGCTACGCCGCCAACCCGAACATGGGCGGCGTGATCATGGTAGGCCTCGGCTGCGAGGGCCTGCAGATCGACCGCTGGAAGCGCGCCTACGGCATCGAGGAGAGCGAGACCTTCCGCAGCTTCACCATCCAGGATACCGGCGGCACGCGGCGCACCATCGAGGCCGGCGTCGCGGCGCTCCGCGAGATGCTGCCCGCCGTGACGAAGGCCAAGCGCGAGACCGTGCCGGCCTCCGAGCTGATGCTGGCGCTGCAATGCGGCGGCTCCGACGGCTATTCGGGCATCACCGCCAACCCGGCGCTCGGGGCCGCCGTCGACCGGCTGGTGGCCGAGGGCGGCACCGCGATCCTGTCCGAGACGCCGGAGATCTACGGCGCCGAGCACCTGCTCACCGCGCGGGCCGCCACGCCGGAGATCGGCCACAAGCTCGTCGAGATGATCCACTGGTGGGAGGCCTACACCGCCCGCAACGGCGGCGAGATGAACAACAACCCCTCCCCCGGCAACAAGGCCGGCGGTCTCACCACCATCCTGGAGAAGTCGCTCGGTGCCACCGCCAAGGGCGGTACCACGACGCTGCAAGGCGTCTTCCGCTATGCCGAGCCGGTGACGGCGAAGGGCTTCGTCTACATGGACACGCCCGGCTTCGATCCGGTCGCGGCGACCGGTCAGGTCGCGGGCGGGGCCAACGTGCTCTGCTTCACCACCGGCCGCGGCTCGGCCTATGGCTGCAAGCCGACCCCGTCGATCAAGCTCGCCACCAACAGCGAGATGTACCGGCGGATGCAGGACGACATGGACATCGATTGCGGCGACGTGCTCGACGGCGTCTCGATCGAGGAGAAGGGCCGCCAGATCTTCGAGACCATCCTGCGCGTCGCCTCGGGGGAGCGCACCAAGTCGGAAGGGTTCGGCTACGGCGATGCCGAGTTCGTACCCTGGCAGATCGGCGCGGTGATGTAGCCGCCGCGATGTAGCGGAGCGGGCCGAACCGCATTATGGGGCGCTCCGGGGCACAAGAACGATAAGGCCCCGGAGGACACCACGATGACACCTGACGTGAGCAGCGGGAGCGATCTCACCCGCCGCCAGTGGAAGATGACGCTGCTCGCGAGCCTGGGCGGCGGTCTCGAATATTACGACTTCATCGTCTACGGGATCTTCGCCAAGGACATTGCCGCCGCCTTTTTCCCGGCGAGCGATCCCGTCGCGGCCCTGACCCTGTCGCTGGCGGTGTTCGCGGTCGGCTACCTCGCCCGGCCGCTGGGCGGCCTGGTGCTGAGCCATTTCGGCGATCGCTACGGACGCAAGACCGTGTTCGTGGTCACCGTCTTCACCATGTCGGCCTGCACGCTCGGCATGGGCCTGGTGCCGGCTTACGCCTCCTGGGGCGTCTGGGCGACGCTGCTCCTCGTCACCTTGCGCTTCGTGCAGGGGCTGTGCATCGGCGGCGAGCTGCCCGGCGCCATCACCTTCGTGGTCGAGACCGCCTCGCGCCGCCCCGGCCTCGCCTGCGGCATTGTCTTCTGCCTGGTCAATGGCGGCGTGCTGCTCGCGGCCCTCGTCAACCTCGCCCTGCAATCCTGGCTGCCCCCCTCGGCCATGGCCGAGTACGGCTGGCGCCTCGCCTTCCTGTTCGGCGGAATCGTCGGGCTCGTCAGCTTCGTGCTGCGGCGCTCGCTCGAAGAGACGCCCGAGTTCCTGCGCCTCCAGCACCGCGCCGCCCGCCGGCCGATCGGTGAGGTTTTTCGCGATCATCGCGGCCCGGTGCTCCTCGGCATCGGCGTCGTGGCGCTCACCGCCGGCTTCAACGGCATCCTGTTCGCCCATATGCCGGCCTACCTGATCCAGGTGCTGAAGTACCCGCCGCGCGAGGTGGCGCTGGCGATGAACGTCGCGCTCTTCGCCATGTCGGCCTCGCTGCTCTTCGCCTCCTTCTTCGCTGACCGGATCCCGCCGCGCCGCCTGATGCAGGCCTCGGCCCTCATCGTCCTGATCGGGGTGATCCCCGTCTACCAGGTGCTGGCGCGGGGCGGGGCGAACCTGTTCGTGGTGCTGCCGCTCCTCACCATGGCGGTGTGCGGGGCGAATGGCAGCTTCGCCTTCCTGCTCGCCGGGCTGTTCCCGACCCGGGTGCGATTCAGCGGTGTCGCGCTCTCGCTCAATATCGGCTTCACGCTCTTGAGCGGCCTCGGGCCGCTCGCCGCCAACGCGCTCATCGGCGTCACCGGCTGGGCGGCGGCGCCGGGCCTCATCATCGCGGCCTCCGCACTGATCGGGCTCGTGGTCGCGAGCCGCCTCTCCGACCGGCCGGCGACGCTGGCCGAGGCGGTGCCGGTCGCCTGACCCGGAGCCGGACTACCCGGGCGCCGGGCAGTCCGGCTCTCAAGGAGCGGGGGCCCGCCGGGCGATCCAGGCGCCCCAGAACAGGCTGGAGAAGAACCGCAACGGCGGTCCGAAGCCGCTCTCGCGGAGCAGATCGGCCACCGCCTGCTCCGAAGGCGGCGGCTCCGCCCCCTGCAGGATCTTGGCCCGTTTGGCCTCGACCTCGTCGGGCCCGGCCCCCTGCTGGCGCCAGCGCTCGCCCCAGGCGGCCAGCAGCAGCGGCTGGCTCGCGTAAGCCTGATGGTTGCCGGCGAGGATCAGCGGCGCGCCCGGCGCCAAGCGCCGGGCGATCTCGCTCAGGATCGCGCGTTTGGCCTCGTCGCCGGCCAAATGGTGGAGGACGCCGATCAGCGTCGCGGCCTCGAAGGCTTCGCCCTCCGGCAGGTCGGCGACGGTGCCGCGCAAAACCTCCGTCCGCCCCACGAGGCCCCTCTCCGCCAGCCGGGCGACCGCCAGCGCCAGCATCGGCTCGGACGGGTCGACCGCGGTGAAGCGCCAGCGCGGCTCCAGCGCCGCCGCGGTCACGATCTCCCTGGCCCCCCCGCCGGCACCGGCCACCAGGATCCGCGCGTCGCGGCCCGATCCGAGGGCGGCGGCCAGCATGCAGGCGGCGAGCTCGTGGCAGGCATCGTAGCCGGCGAGCGCGATGCGGCTCTGCTGCTCGTATTCCCCGGCGCGGGAGGCATCGAATTTTTGGGCGGCGTCTTGCGGGGCGGTGTCTTGCGGGGCGGTGTCTTGCGGGACAGTCACGAGGTGGGCTCCGGTCGCGGAACGGGCGGGCGAGTTGGACTTGATCGGTGCCGGGACGCAAGCCGGCGCGACCCATCGCGCGGCGGGGGCGAAGCGGGGTCGATGGAGCCTGCGGCGGCTGGCCGGCGCCGCTACGTCCGTCGGGCGAGACTCTGACCGTAGACGTCCACCACGTTGGGCTCGAACGGCGCAGGCAGGGAGCCCGGCCCGATCCGTGTCGACCCCAATCGCGTCGCCCATCATCGCGATCCTTGGCTGGAGGTCGTCGGCCGACGGGGGACGGAGGATGAGGCGGAGTGTCTCCAGGGTCGGGCCGAGCATCAGCGACACCAGGATTGTCGGGATCGGGGACCATCGGCTCGATGACTGCCAGCCGCGCCGGCGCGTGCCGGGGGCGTGCTCGCGGTCTGCCGCCCGATGAGCGGGTCGCGTCAGGGCGTACGACTCGCGAAGTAGCGGCCAGGTGGCTCGCCGAAGGCACGTCGGAACATCGCGATGAAGTTGCTGGGATGGGCATAGCCCAGCGCGTCGGAGACCTCCGTGACCGCCACGCCGTGGGCGAGCCGCTCCGGCGCGTGGACGAGGCCAGCCTGCTGGCGCCAGCGACCGAAGCTCATGCCGGTTTCGGCCTGGAAGAGACGCCGCGCCGGCGCTCCGAGAGCCCCGCGGCCGGCGCCATGGTCGCCAGCGGGCGGCGTTCACCGGGCTCACGGAGCACGATGGCGACGATCCGCAGCAGGCGCGGATCGCGTGGCATCGGCAGATGCAGCGCTTCCTCCGGCGCGAGGCGCACCTCATCGAGGAGCACCGCGGCGAGCCGCACCTGCTCGGCGCTGAGATGCGCCGGATCGGCCCAGGCGGCGGCGCGCTGCACGAGCGCCCGAATCACACCGTCGACCGCCATGATGCGGGGTCGGGCCGGCAAGGCGGCGCAGACCGCGGGCGCGATGAGGATGCTCCAGCCAGCGGTGACGCCGCTCACGCTGACCCGGTGCGCCTCCCCCGGCGGCATCCACCCGGCCCGGCCCGGCGGCAGCAGCCAAGATCCGGCCTGCGTCCGCACATGGACCAGCCCGTTCTCGACGCACAGGATCTGGCCGCGCACGTGCCGGTGCCAGTCGACATCCTGCGTCCCGAGGCGGAACTCGCTGTCCGCATCATCGCCCGCCCACAGTGCGACGAGATCGGGCCCGTCCGGGCATTCGCTCCAGTCCAATGCGTGGCGTGTGTCGGAATTGGCCATCTCTCACTATTCATCGACCGAATACGGTTACCGTCACAGACGCCCTGTTTGCCAGGATCACCGTCGCACACGAGCGAGCGGGCAAGGGAATGGAACAGGGTTCGTTTCATGTCACGATCATCGGGGCGGGTCTCGGCGGCCTCTGCCTCGGGCAGGCCTTGCGACGGCGCGGCATCGCGTTCGACATCCACGAGCGCGATCCGTCGCTCACCGCCCGGCCTCAGGGCTATCGCATCCGCATCGACAGGGCCGGTCGCGAGGCGCTTGCCGCCTGTTTGCCTCCAGGACTCGCCGCCCTCGTCCACGAGACCTGCGCGGTCACCGGATCGCCCGGCCGGTTCCTCGACCCGCAGCTTGCTCCCGTCCGCGGGCGGAGCGTCGCGACGTGGCGCGACGCGGCTGCCGATCGCTGCGAGGAGGATGGCGATCTCAGCGTCCATCGCCTCACCCTGCGGGAGATCCTGCTCACCGGTCTGGAGGATCGCGTCCGCTTCGGCCAGGCTTTCGCAGGTTGCGAGCCCGATCCCGGCGGTGGCCTGTGCGTCCGGTTCGTGGACGGGAACTCCGTTCGAACCGACCTGCTGGTCGCGGCCGACGGCGTTGGGTCGGCGGTGCGTCGACGGACGCTGACCGACCCCGAGCCCGTCGATACGGGCGCGGTCTGCCTCTACGGCCGCGTGACGGCGGATGCCGACGTCACGCGCGCGCTCAGGCTCCTCGCCGGGCCCGCCGTGATCTTCGCCGACGGATTCGCGGCGATCCTCGATCCGATGACCTTCCGACCGCCCCCCGTTGGCGCGGCCGGGATCACGCCGGTCGGAGATTACCTCTATGCCGCGTTCATCGGCCCGCGCGGGCGGATCGGGTTCGGAGAGGCGCTGCCTTCCCCGGGCAGCGCGCGACTCGCCGAGGGGCTGCACGCTCTCCTTCGGGCATGGCATCCTGATCTTCGCTCCCTGCTCGGGCGGGCCGAGCCCGCGTCGCTGGCGGTCCTGCCGATCCGGAGCGCGGCGGCGATCCACCCCGGCGCCTGGCCGAGGGGCGTGACCTTCCTCGGCGATGCGATCCACGTCATGAGTCCCGCGGGCGGCCTCGGCGCCAACACGGCGCTGGCGGATGCCGCGCAGCTCGCCGTCAGGTTGGGCGAGGCCGCTTCGGGCGAGGCCGCTTTGTCCGAGGCCATCGCGACCTATGCCGATGACCTGCATCGGCGGGCGACGGCGGCGGTACAGGCTTCGGCGGATGCGGCAGCTGCCCTCTTCGCCTCGACCTCGACCCCGCTCACGACTGTCTGAGGAGAGCGACATGCTCGACGAACGCACCTTCACGATCCACGACGTGTCGTCCTTCCCGCTCGTGCGGGCGCGCCCGGAGGCGGTGCGGCCGGGCTACGCCGCCGCCTGGATCGCCGAGATGGACGCCCTCCTCGCCCAGGGGCAGGACTTCGTTCTCCTGTTCACGGACGGGCGGCCGGAGGAGACGCATGAGGATCGCAAGTGCCGCGGCCTCTGGCTCAAGCGCCACAAGGACGCGCTCGCCCGGACCTGCCGCTCCCTGATCGTGGTCGAGCCCGATGCCGGGGCGCGCGTCGCGCTCGCGGCGCAGGCAGTGCTCACCTCGAAAGCATTCGGTACACGGATGGACGTCGTCGCGACTTGCGACGACGCAGACAACCTCGCGAATCGTTTGCTGTCCGAGCGCAGTTCCTAGAGCCTGTTTGATTGGCCTCTACGGACCTATCATCCTCCGAGGCATTCCGGGGC
>JAEWKL010000851.1 GCA_023386115.1 Pseudomonadota bacterium | reverse complement strand
GGAGCGCCTCGCGCTGGCGCGGCAGCAGGCCGGAGCGGATCGCCAGCCCCGCCGCAAGGCGGTCCCTGTCCTCCATCCGCCCGGACAGGAGCGTGAGCGCCGCGAGCGAGAGCTGCGCCCCGCGATTGGCGATCAGCGTCGCCATCACCGCCTCGTCGCCCCGCTCGGCGAGCACGTCCGCCACCCGGGTGGCGACCGTCTCGCGCCGGGCGATGGCCGCGAGATGCACCGGCCCGCGATGCTGGGCGACATGCAGCAGCACCTCGTCGGACAAGGCGGCGCAGCGCGCCAGCACCGGCACCGCGACGCTCGCCTCGGGATCGCAGGCGAGGCGCCGCGCCAGCTTGCGCGGCGGCCGGGCGAGGGCGGTGACCTGCCGGGCGAGCCGCCCACGCGATCCCGTGCCGGCGCCCTCGACGAGCACCGTCATCACCTCGTCGAAGGCACCGACCTGCGTGACCGAGAGCCCGTCGGCCCGGGCCACCAGGAGGTCGGCGACGCCGTCGAGGGCCCGGGCCGCGTCGACGACGTGCTCGGCCGCCTCGACGAGGTCGACGAGCGGGGCCGCCGGCGGCCGTCGCTCGGGCCAGCGTGTCTCGGGCCAGCGTGTCTCGGGCCAGCGTGTCTCGGGGCGATAAGACGCGGCCGACGCCATGATGCGAGAAATCCTGTGGTGAACGCGGCAAGCACCCTAAGGCCGCGGTGGTTACGCCGGGCTTAGCGCTGCGTCTCCGGCGCGCTGCCCCTTGCCCTCTCCTGAAAACCTGCTATAGGCCGCGCCTCGCGTTCGCTCCGGCCGGGGGCTGAACGGACGGTGTCGGGCTTCGAGCCCGCCATAGGGGTCCGCCCCGTCGTCCCGTGTCTCCGCCTTCGAACAACCGCTCGGGCCTTTGCAGGCTCGAAGGGCTTGGCGCCGTGCGACGCGAGGACGAACCGGCCCGACGCCCGAAACCGCTTCCCGCGTTGTCGAGCAGCGGGCCTTAGTCTCCCTGAGAAAGGCCCATCATGGCTCTCTATGAGCATGTGTTCCTGGCTCGCCAGGACGTGACCTCGCAGCAGGTCGAAACGATGGTCGAGACCTACAAGTCCGTCATCGAGCAGAACGGCGGCAAGGTCGAGAAGACCGAGATGTGGGGCGT
This sequence comes from Pseudomonadota bacterium, assembly GCA_023386115.1. Taxonomy (GTDB): domain Bacteria; phylum Pseudomonadota; class Alphaproteobacteria; order Rhizobiales; family Beijerinckiaceae; genus Methylobacterium. Next base: position 11,435 of record JAEWKL010000851.1, on the reverse strand, counting down.
GAAGTCTCTCGCCTACCGCATCCGCAAGAACCGCAAGGCGCATTTCACCCTCCTCAACATCGACGCTCCCCCGGCGGCCCTCGCCGAGATGGAGCGCCAGATGCGCATCTCCGAGGACGTGCTGCGCTTCATGACCGTGCGCGTCGAGGAGCTCGAGTCCGAGCCGTCCGCGATGATGCAGAAGCGCGACCGCGACGAGCGCAAGGACCGCGAGCGCGGCCGTCGCCGCGACGACGACGGCTTCGGCGGCGGCTTCGGCGGCGGTGACCGCCCCGAGCGCGGCGATCGTCCGGATCGCGGCGACCGTCCGGAGCGCGCCGAGCGCGCTGAGCGCACCACGAACGAGGAGCAGTAAGCCATGGCTTTCGGTGCTGGTGGCGGCGGTGGCCGTCGTCCGTTCTTCCGTCGGCGCAAGCCCTGCCCGTTCTCGGGCCCCAATGCCCCGAAGATCGACTACAAGGACGTGAAGCTGCTCTCGCGCTACGTGTCCGAGCGCGGCAAGATCGTGCCCTCGCGCATCACCGCGGTGTCGGCCAAGAAGCAGCGCGAGCTCGCCCAGGCGATCAAGCGCGCCCGCTTCCTGGGCTTCCTGCCCTACGTGATCCGCTGATCTACTGATCAACAACCCGGCGGCACCGTGCCGCCGGGTCGCTGGGGCGAAGTCCTTCGCCTCTAACCCTGCCCGAGACGGCAGCGGGACAGCGAACAGGCTTGTCATGGTTCGTCACATCGGCGTCGTCGCCGGCCTCGCCTCGGCGCTCCTGATCGGGGTCGTCGTCCAGGCGACGCCGCTCGCGCTCGCGCTTTACCTGCTCGCCCCGCTGCCGATCCTGATCGTGGCGATGGGCTGGAGCCACCGGACCGGCCTCGTGGCCGCCGCCTCCGGCACGCTCGCCCTCGCCATCGTCTCGTCCCCTCTGCGCGGCCTCGCCTTCCTGGTCTCGACCGCCCTGCCCGCCTGGTGGCTCGGCTATCTCGCGCTGCTCGGCCGCCCGAAGGCCTCGGGCGGGATGGAATGGTATCCGACCGGCCGGCTCCTCGCCTGGGTCGCCGTCACCGCCGCCATCGCCCTCATCGTCGTGGTGATGCTGTCGTCGGGCGACCACGCCGCCTACCAGGAGCGGGTCCGCCGCCTCGCCCGGGCGATGCTGCAACTGCAGATGCAGGAGACCCCGTCCCGCGGCGCGGGGCTCGAGGAGGACGACCTCGCCCGCATCGCCGAGCGGGTCGCCGGCCTGGCGCCCGCCATCATGGCGACGACCTTCACCCTGCTCCTGGCGTTTTATCTCTGGGCCGGCGCCCGGGTGGTGCAGATCTCCGGCCGGTTGGCCCGGCCCTGGCCGGATCTCCCGGCCACCACGCTGCCGCGCCGGGCCCTGTGGGGACTGGTCGTCGGTGCCGTGCTCTCGGTCGCCCCGGGCTATGCCGGGGCCTTCGGGGTCGCGCTGCTCGGCGCGCTCGCGGCCGCCCTGGCGCTCCAGGGCTTGGCGGCGCTGCACGACCGCAGCCGGGGCAAGCCCGGCCGCACGCCACTGCTGATCGGCCTCTACGTGCTGGTCTTCCTGACCCAAGGGCTGGCGCTGGCCGCCCTCTCCCTCTTCGGCCTCGTCGACGCCCTCACCGGGCGCCGCCGGTCGGTCCAGGCGCCTCCGGTCGCCTGACGCCCCCGAATCCCCGGGCCGCCTGAGGCGGTCCGGTTCCCCGACGGCGGAACGCTCCGCCATCACCACCCGGGGCCGTCACGGCCCCACAGCGGAAGGACGACGACCATGGAAGTGATCCTGCTCGAGCGCGTGGCCAAGCTCGGCCAGATGGGCGAGACCGTGAAGGTGCGGCCGGGCTTCGCCCGCAACTTCCTGCTCGCCCGCGGCAAGGCCCTGCGCGCCACGGAAGGCAACAAGAAGCGCTTCGAGGACCAGCGCGCCCAGCTCGAGGCCCGCAACCTCGAGCGCCGCGCGGAGGCCGAGAAGGTCGGCGAGACCCTGAACGGCAAGAGCTTCGTGCTGATCCGCCAGGCCGGCGAGACCGGCGTGCTCTACGGCTCGGTCTCCCCGCGCGACCTCGCCGAGGTGGTGACCCAGGAGGGCTTCACCGTGAACCGCGACCAGTTCAACATCGCGCAGCCGATCAAGACGCTGGGCCTGCACACCGTCCCGGTGGTGCTGCATCCCGAGGTCGAGGTCACCGTGACCGTCAACATCGCCCGCAGCCCGGAGGAGGCCGAGCGCCAGGCCCGCGGCGAGTCGACCACCACCCGCGAGGAGTTCAACCTCGACGATCTCGGCCTCGAGGTCGGTGCCGCCCTGGCCGAGGCCGGCCCGGACGCCGACGACCGCTGATCGCTCCACGGCTCTCCCACTCCTCGGGTTGGGATTGCCGGGACAGCGGGGACAAGCCCGCCGACCGGGCTTGACTTGTTCCCATTTTGTTCCAGCATGGCGGGGTCCGCGGCGCGAGTCGCGGGCCCCGCCTTCGTTTTGAACGACCGCCTGCGGCCGTTCGGTCAAGGTTTGGTCAAGGACGACAGTGCGATGGTCGCCGGAGCGTTGATGATCTGACACGCGGTCGTCCCGACCCGTGCCGACCCCTTTGAGAAAGCCGGAGTCCCGCCGGATGGCCATTCCCAGCACCCTGACGGCGAATCTCGAGCCCGTGCAGCAGGAATATCGCGTCGCGCCGCACAACATCGACGCGGAGCAGGCGCTGCTCGGCGCGATCCTGGTCAACAACGACGCCTTCTACCGGGTGTCGGACTTCCTTCTGCCCGAGCACTTCATGGAGGAGGTGCACCGGCGGATCTACGAGGTGTCGATCAGCCTGATCAAGGCCGGCAAGCTCGCGAGCCCGATCACGCTGAAGACCTATCTGGGCGACGCCGATCTCGGCGGCCTCACGGTGGGCCAGTACCTCGCGCGGCTCGCCGCCGAGGCGACCACGGTCATCAATTCCGAGCATTACGGCCGCACGATCTACGATCTCGCCCTGCGCCGGCGGCTCATCACCATCGGCGAGGACTTGGTCAACGGCGCCTACGAGGCCCCGGTCGAGACCTCGCCGCGCGACCAGATCGAGGCGACCGAGCGCCGGCTCTACGAGCTCGCCGAGACCGGCAAGTACGACGGCGGCTTCCAGAAATTCTCCGACGCCCTGACGGCGGCGGTCGACATGGCGGCCAAGGCCTATCAGCGCGAGGGGCGGCTGTCGGGCATCGCCACCGGCCTGTCCGACCTCGACGCCAAGATGGGCGGCCTTCAGGCCTCGGACCTGATCATCCTGGCCGGCCGCCCCGGCATGGGCAAGACCTCGCTCGCCACCAACATCGCGTTCAACATCGCGAAGGCCTATGTCGGCGAGAAGCAGCCGGACGGCACCATCGCGACCAAGAACGGCGGCATCGTCGGCTTCTTCTCGCTCGAGATGTCGGCCGAGCAGCTCGCCACCCGCATCATCGCCGAGCAATCGGGCGTCGCCTCCTACAAGATCCGCCGCGGCGACATCCGGCCGGAGGAGTTCTACAAGATCACCGACGCCGCCCGGGACATGCAGACGATCCCGTTCTACATCGACCAGACTGGCGGCATCTCGATCGCCCAGCTCGCCGCCCGGGCGCGCCGGCTCAAGCGCCAGCGCGGCCTCGACCTGCTCGTCGTCGACTACCTCCAGCTCCTCTCCGGCGCCTCGAAGAAGGGCGAAAACCGGGTGCAGGAGATGACCGAGATCACCACCGGCATGAAGGCGCTGGCCAAGGAGCTGGCGGTGCCGATCATCGCCCTGTCGCAGCTCTCGCGTCAGGTCGAGGCCCGCGACGACAAGCGGCCGCAGCTCTCGGACCTGCGCGAATCCGGCTCGATCGAGCAGGACGCCGACGTGGTGATGTTCGTCTTCCGCGAGGAATACTACGTCAAGAACAAGAAGCCGCGCGAGGGCACGGAAGAGTTCTTCACCTGGGAAGCCGAGATGAACCGCGTCTACGGCAAGGCCGAGGTGATCCTGGGCAAGCAGCGCCACGGCCCGACCGGCACGGTCGAGCTGCAATTCGACGCCGAGATCACCAAGTTCTCGAACCTCGCGCAGGGCGACCGGCTGCCCGACACGATGTGAGCGCAAGGGCGCCTGACTTTCGGGCAGGCGGCCCCCTCAACGTCCCTTGGCGGGACCTGTCATGGGCGGTAGACCGGGCGCATGAGCGAATCGAGCCCCATCGGCCATGGTGGCCGCCTCACCATCGACCTCTCGGCCCTGCGGGCGAACTGGCGCCGCCTCGCCGAAGTGGCCGAGTGTCCGGAGACCGCCGCCGTCATCAAGGCCGATGCCTATGGGTGCGGGATCGCCCGGGCCGCGCCGGCCCTCTGGGCGGAGGGCTGCCGCACCTTCTTCGTCGCCCACCTGTCGGAGGGGCGGAGCGCCCGGGAGGCGGTGCCGGAAGCGGCGATCTACGTGCTCAACGGCGTCCCGCCGGGCCGCGCGCCGGAGTACCGGGCCGCAAATCTGCGCCCCGTGCTCGGATCGCGCGAGGAGATCGCCGAATGGGCGGCGGCGAACCGCTCCGAGGGCGTGACGCGTCCGGCGGCGCTCCACGTCGATACCGGCATGAACCGCCTCGGCCTGTCGGTGGCCGAGGGGCTGGCGCTCGCCGGCGATCCGGTCGTGGCCGAGGCCGGCATCGACCTCCTGATGAGCCATCTCGTCAGCGCCGAGGTCGAGCACGATCCCCTGACCGATCATCAGGCGGCGGAGTTCGCGCGGGTGCGCGCGGCCTATCCGGGGATCCGGGCCTCGCTCGCCAATTCCTCGGGCGACTTCCTGCCCGCCTGCCGCGCCGATCTGGCGCGGCCGGGCTACGCGCTCTACGGCGGCAACCCACGGCCGGGCCGCGACAACCCGATGCGCCCGGTGGTGCGGCTCGAGGCCGGCATCCTCCAGGTCCGCGAGGTCGCCGCCGGCGCGACCGCCGGCTACAACGCCCGCTGGACTGCGCGGGGCCCTCGGCGCCTCGCCACCCTGTCGCTCGGCTATGCCGACGGTTTTCCGCGCGCCTCGACCGGCCGCGGCGAGGCCGTGGTCGGCGGCGTGCGCTGCCCCTTCGTCGGCAACGTCTCGATGGACCTCATCATCCTCGACGTCACCGAGGCGCCGCAGGACACCCTGGCCCGCGGCGCGCCCGCGACGCTCATCGGTGACGGACTCGACCTCGACACGGTGGGGCGCAATGCCGGCACGATCGGCTACGAGATCCTGACCAATCTCGGCCGCCGATACGAGCGGGTCTATCGGGATTGACCGTTCGAAAATCCGGTACGGCTCTACCACGGCCCATGCATCCCGCACCTTTCGAAAAGACGGTTTTGCTCGCGCGCGGTTGGCGCTAGGCTCCGGCCCGGCAAGGCCGGGGCGCGAGACCCCGGCGACGGGAGGAATCGCAGATGGACTTCACCCTCTCCGAGCGGCAGCGTCACTGGCGCGACCGGGTCCGGGCCTTCATGGACGAGCATGTCCGCCCGGCCGTGCCGACCTACAAGGCCGAGATGGAGGCCTTCGGCGCCGACCGCTGGCAGCCGGTGCCGGTGATCGAGCGCCTGAAGCCGAAGGCCCGCGAGGCCGGCCTGTGGAACCTCTTCCTGCCTCCCTCCCCCGAGCACGATGACGGCGAGTTCCGTGGCGCAGGGCTGACCAACCTCGACTACGCGCTCTGCGCTGAGGAGATGGGCCGGATCCAGTGGGCCTCCGAGGTGTTCAACTGCTCGGCGCCGGACACCGGCAACATGGAGGTGCTGCACCGCTACGGCACCAGGGCGCAGAAGGAGCGCTGGCTCACACCCCTGATGGCCGGCGAGATCCGCTCGGCCTTCCTGATGACCGAGCCGGACGTGGCCTCGTCCGACGCCACCAACATCGAGACCCGGATCCGCCGCGACGGCGACCATTACGTCATCAGCGGCCGCAAGTGGTGGTCCTCGGGTGTCGGCGATCCGCGCTGCGCCGTCGCGATCGTGATGGGCAAGACCGACACCAGCGCGCCGCTGCACCAGCAACAGTCGCAGATCCTGGTTCCCCTCGACGCGCCGGGGATCGAGGTGGTGCGGATGCTGCCGGTCTTCGGCTACGACGACGCGCCGCACGGCCATGCCGAGGTGATCCTCCACGACGTGCGGGTGCCGGCGGAGAACCTCCTGCTCGGCGAGGGTCGCGGCTTCGAGATCGCTCAAGGAAGGCTCGGGCCGGGGCGCATCCACCATTGCATGCGCACGATCGGGGTCGCCGAGGAGGCGCTGGAGAAGATGGCCAAGCGCCTGCTCGGCCGCGTCGCCTTCGGCAAGCGCATCGCCGACCACTCGGTCTGGGAGCAGCGCATCGGCGAGGCCCGCACGGATATCGAGATGACGCGGCTCCTCTGCCTCAAGGCGGCGGACATGATGGACAAGGTCGGCAACAAGGGCGCCAAGCTCGAGATCGCGATGATCAAGGTCGCGGCGCCGCGCATGGCGCTCAAGATCATCGACGACGCGATCCAGGCCCATGGCGGCGCCGGCGTCAGCAGCGATGCGGGCCTGGCCTATTCCTACGCGCGCATCCGCACGCTCCGCCTCGCCGACGGCCCGGACGAGGTCCATAACCGCTCGATCGCCCGGCTGGAGCTGGCGCAGTACGGCAACCGAGAGCGGCCGAAGGCCTGAGGACACGGAAGGACGATCGTCCGCGCGGACGGCCGAGTCCGGAGAACGGGCTTTTCGCGCGGGCGATCATTCAGCAAGACGATGCTTTTGACGGTGCGGAACAGGCCGCGGATGCTCGGGGTCAACCGCGCCGCCCGCCCGGGCGATGCCGGCTCTTCTTGCAGAAGAAGACGAGCGAGGACCCGCCATGACGCAGCGGTCAAGAAGGCCGGCGCCGCCTCGCCGGAGCGCGAGGGCAACCGGGCGACATCGAGCTTCGAGGATCTGGTCCAGTATAACGACGGCTTCCGCTCGAACCTGATCGGCACGCTGGGCCAGATCGCCGAGCGCATCCTGGCGCTCAAGGACGCGGGCGCCGACCTCGCCTTGCTCGGCTTCCGGCACTTCCAGGAGGAGGTGGCATGGTTCGGCGAGCAGGTGATCCTGCGGGTGCGGGCGCTGGAGGCGGCGCGGGCCGAGCGGAGGGCGGCGGCGTCGTGACGAGGCGGGCCGCCGCCGAGATGAACCGCAATTTAATCGACCCGCCCCGCCGTTGATCCGATCATCGGGCCCGTTGAAACGGCGGCCCGGCCATGACTCTCCTTCGCTCCGGCATGACGGGGCTCCTTCTCCCGCTCGTCGCCGTGCAGGCCCTCGCGGCGGAGGAGGGCCGGGCGCGGGTGCTGACCGAGCCGGTCTACGTCCGTCCGCTCTACGGCGCCTACCGCCAGTGCGGCGGCGCCTGCCTCAAGAGCGGCAGCTTGTCGTGGTTCTGCGGCGCGCGTCAGCAATGCAGCCTCGATTGCGCGACTGCGCCGCCTGTCCGCCGCTGCGCCTCGCCATAGATCGAAGGGCGAGACACGACGAGGAGACGGGCATGACCGAGGCGAGTGCGGGACCGGTCCACGCCTTCCTCACCGGCCGCGGCCGCGACGGACGCGGGCGCAGCCTCGCCGAGGTCCTGGCCTTCGACGATGCCCGCATCGAGGGCGTGCACGACTTCATCCAGTGGCTGTTCCCACTCGCGGAGCAGAGCCGGGCGGTACCGGGGGCACCGGTGCTCGGAGCGGCGGAAGCGGCCGCGATCCGGGCCGATCCGGCGGCGCGGGCCGGGCTCCTGGCCGCTTGCGACCGGATGCTGCGCTTCTATGCCGGGACCGACGGGTGGCTCACCACCCTCGACCACAACCACCTGCGCATCACCCGCATCCTCACCGCCTTGCGCGACCTCGTCGGGCTGGAGGAGGCCGAGGCGTTCCACGAGGCCGTTTTACGCCTCAACGACAAGGCAGGCTCCCCGGTCAACCCGGGGAGCCTCGAATACTGGCGACGGGCGGTGGAGGCCTAAGCAGGCTTGCGTTGGCCGTCCAACGCAAGCCTGCTTAGTTCTTGTCTTGTCGCAGATTGTTATCGCAAACCGGCAAAGGCTTTTGCGGAATCCGCTTAGAAGAACGCCTGCAGCCCGGTCTGCGCCCGGCCGAGGATCAGGGCGTGGACGTCATGGGTGCCCTCGTAGGTGTTCACCGTCTCGAGGTTCTGGGCGTGGCGCATCACGTGGTACTCGCCCATGATGCCGTTGCCGCCGTGCATGTCGCGCGCCTCGCGGGCGATCGCCAGCGCCTTGCCGCAATTGTTGCGCTTGACCAGCGAGATCATCTCCGGCGCCATCCGGCCCTCGTCGAACAGCCGCCCGACCCGCAAGGAACCCTGGAGGCCCAGCGCGATCTCGGTCTGCATGTCGGCGAGCTTCTTCTGCACCAGCTGGGTCTGGGCGAGCGGCCGGTTGAACTGCTTGCGGTCGAGCGTGTATTGCCGCGCCCGGTGCCAGCAATCCTCCGCCGCGCCGAGCGCGCCCCAGGAGATGCCGTAGCGCGCCCGGTTGAGGCAGCCGAACGGACCCTTGAGACCCGAGACGTTGGGCAGGAGGGCCGATTCCGGCACCTCGACCCCGTCCATCACGATCTCGCCGGTGACCGAGGCGCGCAGGGACAGCTTGCCCTTGATCTTCGGCGCCGAGAGTCCCTTCATCCCCTTCTCCAGGATGAAGCCGCGGATCTGGTTGTCATGGGCCGGGGACTTGGCCCAGACCACGAACACGTCGGCGATCGGGGCGTTCGAGATCCAGGTCTTGGCGCCCGACAGCCGGTAGCCGCCGTCGATCTTGTCGGCCCGGGTCTTCATGCCGGCCGGGTCCGAGCCGGCATCCGGCTCGGTCAGGCCGAAGCAGCCGACGAACTCGCCCGAGGCCAGCTTCGGCAGGTACGCCTTGCGCTGGTTCTCGTCGCCATAGGCGTAGATCGGGTACATCACCAGCGACGACTGCACGCTCATCATCGAGCGGTAGCCGGAATCGACCCGCTCGACCTCGCGGGCGACGAGGCCGTAGGCGACGTAACTCGCGCCGGCGCAACCATACTCCTCCGGCAGGGTGACGCCGAGCAGGCCCAGCTCGCCCATCGCGTTGAACAGCGAGCGATCGGTCTTCTCCTCGGCATAGGCCTCGACGATGCCGGGCAGCAGGCGCTCCTGGGCGAAGCTGCGGGCGGAGTCGCGGATCAGGCGCTCGTCGTCGGTGAGCTGGTCGTCGAGCAGGAACGGGTCGTCCCACCGGAACGCGCCGCGGGTCCCCTCATGGGGCTTCACCGGGCTGAGATTGGTCTGGGTCGCGACCGCGGCGGACGGGGCGTTCATCTCGTCTCCTCCTTGCATTTCGGGCCGGACGTTACCCCGGGTGCGCCGGCTTCGCCAGGATGCGAAACCGCATTCCGCACGCGCCAGCCATGCGGGCAGCCAGGGGCTGCGGGGCAGCCAGGGGCTGCCGCACGGGCCTACTTCACCTGCTGCTTGTCGAGCTTGCGGGCCAGCGTGCGCCGGTGCATCCCGAGACGGCGCGCGGTCTCGGAGATGTTGAAGTCGGTCTCGACCAGGGTCTGGTGGATGCGCTCCCATTCGAGCGTCTTGATCGAGGTCGGCCGGCCGTCGAGGGAGACGTCGACGTCGCCCTCCGCCTTGGAGAACGCCGCCTCGATGTCGTCGGTGTTGGCGGGCTTGGCGAGGTAGTGGCAGGCGCCGAGCTTGATCGCCTCGACCGCCGTGGCGATGCTGGCATAGCCCGTCAGCACCACGGTGAGGATGCCGGGATCGTGGTCGTGCAGCGCCTTGACGCAGGCCAGGCCCGATTCGCCGTTGAGCTTCAGGTCGACCACGGCGTAGGTCGGCGTGCGCTCGGCGAGCAGCGCCTCGAGAGGGCTAAGGCCCGCCAAGCTCACCACCGTGTAGCCGCGCCGCTCGAGCGAGCGGGTCAGGGTGGCGGCGAAGCGGTCGTCATCCTCGACGATGACGAGCAGGCGGTCGTCATCCGGCATCTCACACCGTCAGGCTCGAGAGCGGCAGGCTGATGGTCACGACGGCGCCTCCATAGATGCGGTTGCGGGCCTCCACCGTGCCGCCGAGCTTGCGCACGACGTTGACGACGAGGAACAGCCCGAGCCCGCCGCCGAGGCGGCCCTTGCTCGATGTATAGGGCTGGCCGAGCCGCGCCAGCATCTCGGGCGCGAAACCCGGGCCGCGATCGGTGACGGAGAGCCGCAGGGAGTCGCCGTCGCGCCAGGCCGCCAGCTCGACGAAGTTCGGCGACAGGTCGAGGGCATTGTCGAGGACGTTGAACAGCACCTGCTTGAGGGCGGTGTCGGAGACGATCTCCTCGTCCTCGCCGAACTCGTCGCGAACCTGCAGGCAGAAGCAGGAGCGCATCCGCCGCCAGTCGTCGACGAGCTCAGTCACGAAGTCGCGCACGGTGGTGAGGTGGGGTGCCTCGCCGCGGGCGGCGCCGGCGGCGAGCAGGATGCCGGTGACGATCGCCTTGCAGCGTCCCACCGCCTCCTGCATCTCCTCGATCTCGCGGGCGATGTCGGGCGAGGCGGTCAGTTCCGGCATCCGGCGCCAGTCGCCGAGGATCACCGAGAGCGAGGAGAGCGGCGTGCCGAGCTCGTGCGCCGCGCCGGAGGCGAGAAGGCCCATCCGGACGATGTGGTCCTCCTCGGCCGCGCGCTGGCGCAGATCGGCCAGCCGCGCATCCTGGCGGCGCAGGTTGCGCGAGATCCGGGTGACGAACACTGCGATGAGCGCAGCGTCGATCACGAAGGCCACCAGCATGCCGACGAGGTAGAGCCGGAACAGCTCACCGCTATCGCCCGGCGGCAGCACCAGCGGCCGGTAGGCCAGCATCAGCACGCCGAGCGCCGCGGTGGTGAGGGCGACGAGGCCGATCGTCGCCCGGCTGCTCAGCAGCACCGCCGCCAGGGTCAGCTGGAGCAGGAACAGCGAGGTGAACGGGTTGGTGGCGCCGCCACTCAAGGAAAGCTGCAGCGTGAGCGCCACCACGTCGAGGAGGAGGGCGACGAACAGCACGCCCTCGGTGACGCCGCCGCCGCGGGCGATCCAGCCCAGGCTGACGAGGTTGAGGAGGACGAGCCCGGCGAGCACCACCGCCATGGGCCCGAGCGGCAGCGCGATGCCGAGTCCCGCTTGCGCCACCGCGATGGTGACGACCTGGCCCGCCACCGCGATCCAGCGCAGTTGCACGAGGAGCAGCAGGTTCTGGCGGCTGCCGTCATGGTCCTCGGGGCTGCCGGACTCGCCGAGGCCCGCCAGGGAGCCGATGCCGAGGGGGCGGGGGGCGGCGACGAGGGTGGCGCGGGCGGTGCGGCGGAGGTCGGCCCAGTCGGTCATGCACGACCTGCCGCGGCGCGCGCGAGAACCCTCCCCCCTCTGCGGGGGAGG
>JAEWKL010000843.1 GCA_023386115.1 Pseudomonadota bacterium | reverse complement strand
CACATCCCGCGCGAGCTGGCCGTGGGCGCTACGGTAGGCGTTCGCCCGCGTCTCGATCGACGCGAAGGCGTCGAGCCAGCGGTTGCGCCGCCGCTCGGTGCCGAGCTCCTCGCGGTGGAGCAGGTCGGCCTCGCTGACGAGCCCGACGAGGCGTCCGGTCTCGTCCGTGACCGGAACGGCGCCGAAGCGCTTCTCGACCAGCAGCCGGGCGATCGTCCCCAGCGGCGTCTCGGGCGTCACCGTGACGAGGTCGCGGTGCATGATGTCGCGTGCCAGCATGACAAGCCTCCGTCGCATCGTGTCGTCTCGGCCGTGATCTCCCGGCCGGGACCTCCTGATGGTGTCGAGGATCCTGCATCCGTGCGCGTCGTCCCGAATTGATCCTGCTCAAGGGCCGTGCGGCCGGCTCCTGCGAGAGCTTTGCGGAGATGGGCGGCGAGGGGAGGCGAGGGCAGCTATGGCCAGGACATCCGCGACGGACGGGACGGCCGGATGGGTGGCCCTGCGGGCTGAGCTCGTGGTGCTGCCGCTCGTCGGGTTGAGCGCCGGTCTCGGGGCTCAGGCGCTCGGCCATCCGGGCGTCGCGACCCTGGCCTTCAGCCTCGCCACCCTGGCGGTCCTCGCCGTCCTGCTGGTCCAGGTGGCGACGAGCCTGGCACGAGGGGATGTCGGGCTCGACCTCGTCGCCCTCCTGTCGATGGGCGGGGCGCTCGCCCTGTCGCAGTCCCTGGCCGGCGCCGTCATCGCGCTGATGTATGCCGGCGGCCAGTCGCTGGAGGCCTATGCGGCCGGGCGGGCGAGCCGGACGATGACCGCCTTGATCGCGCGCCAGCCGCGCACCGCACTCCGTGAGGAGACGGCCGGCGAGGAGGAGGCTCGCGTGCGGGAGGTCCCGCTCGCGGCCCTCGTCCCGGGCGACCGGGTCCTCGTACGGGCCGGCGACATCGTGCCGGTCGACGGGTGCGTCGCCGCGGGCCGGGCGGTCCTCGACCTGTCGAGCCTCACGGGCGAGTCGTTGCCTGCCCACGTCGAGGCGGGGTCCGCCGTGCTCAGCGGCAGCCTCAATGTCGGCCAGGCCTTCACCCTCGTGGCCGAGCGCCGCGCGGCGGAGAGCACCTATGCGGGCATCGTGCGCCTCGTCGAGGCGGCGCGGGCCGCGAAGGCGCCGATGGCGCGCCTGGCCGACCGCTACGGGCTCGTCTTCCTCGCCGCCACGCTGCTCCTCGCCGGCGGCGCCTGGGCCGTCACGGGCGATGCCTTACGGGCGCTCGCCGTCCTGGTGGTGGCGACGCCCTGCCCGCTGATCCTGGCAGTGCCGGTCGCCCTGGTCTCCGGCCTGTCGCGGGCGGCCGGCAGCGGCGTTCTCGTCAAGGGCGGGGGCGCCCTCGAGGCTCTGGCCAAGGTGGAGGTGCTGGTGGTCGACAAGACCGGCACCCTGACCCATGGCCGGGCGCGCCTGACCTCCGTCGCGCCGGTCGGCGCGATCGCGGAGCGGGACGCCTTGCGGCTGGCCGCCTCCCTCGACCAGGCCTCGGGCCATCCGATCGCCCGGGCGCTGGTCGAGGCGGCGCGGGCCCGCGGCCTGGCGCTCTCGTCGCCCCTGGAGGTTCGGGAGGCGCCCGGGGACGGCGTGACCGGCCTCGTCGAGGGACGGGGCGTGAGCGTCGGCGGCCCGCGCCTGATGCGCCAGCAGGGCATCGATTTCCCGCTTCCCGGCCCCGCATCGGACGAACAATCCGTCTCGGCGACGGTCCTGGTCGCGGTCGATGGAAGCCCGGCCGCGATCCTGCGCTTCGCGGACCCGCTGCGGCACGACGGCGCCGCCATCCTGGCGGAGCTGCGCGCCTGCGGCATCGCCCGGGTGGTGCTCGCGACGGGAGACCGGCGCGAGGTGGCGGAGGCGCTCACCGCCGGCCTGCCCATCGACGCGGTCGCGGCCGATCTCGACCCGGCGGACAAGACGAAGATCGTCGCCGAGGAGCGGCTGCGGGGCCCCGTGATGAGGGCGGGCGACGGGATCAACGACGCGCCGGCGCTGGCGGCGGCGGAGCTCGGCGTCGCCCTCGGCGCCCGAGGCGCCGCCGCGGCGGCGGAGGCGGCCGACGTGGTTCTGCTGGTCGACAGCCTGGCGCCCCTGCCGGAAGCGATCCGCATCGCCAGGCGGTCCCGCGCCATCGCGCTCCAGAGCGTGCTCGTCGGGCTCGGCCTCTCGCTCGCCGGGATGATCGCCGCGTCCCTCGGCGCGCTCTCGCCGCTCCAGGGCGCCCTTGCGCAGGAGGCGATCGACGTCGCCGTCATCCTGAACGCGATGCGGGCCCTCACGGGGCCGACCGCCTCCCGCCGCGCGGCGGCCTGACCGCGGGCGGACCTGGGCAAGAGACCTGGGCAAGGAGACCTGGGCAGGGAGACCTTGGCGGGGGAACCTGGGCAGGGAGACCTGGGCAAGGGAGACCTCTCGCGCCTCATTCGACGAAGCCCCAGCCGGAGCGCAGGGCACGCAGGTCATCCTCGTCGAACGGCTCCCACTCCTCCGCCGCTTCCGGCGCCGGTGGCGCGGGTGCGTCCGGTCGGGGCCGCGCGGGAGCCGGCGCGGGCTTGTGCCGGATCGCCTTGTGCCTGCGCGCAGCCCGGGCCAGGTTGGCTTCGGTCGGGTATCGCCGGATCATGGTGATTCTCCGTGATCAATGCGCGAGGAAGAGCGGGACGGGGGCGTTGTTCAGGAGCGAGCGGGTCACGCCGCCGAACAGGACTTCCCGTGTGCGGGAATGCCCGTAGGCCCCCAT